>JBIIDF010000002.1:0-45048 GCA_044238535.1 Vicinamibacterales bacterium | reverse complement strand
CGGGCCGTCGAGCGCACGCGCAAGGCTGGTCTCGACGTGACCATGATCACCACGTCGATTCAGGACAGCCAGTCGCCGCATGCCGAATCGATTCTCCGGACGATGCAGGCGCTCGGCATCCGGTATTACCGGGGCGGCGAGTACTTCCGCTACGACTATACGGTGCCGCAGGCGACGCAGCTCGAGGCGCTGCGCGTGCGGATTGCGCCGTTGCTGACGCTGAACGAGCGCTACGGCACCACCTGGGCCTATCACACGCACTCGGCCCCTGGCATGATTGGCGGCAACGTCTGGGACATCGTCAGCGTGCTTCGCGGGATGGATCCGGCGCGCATGGCCCTGAACTACGACACGGGACACACGACGGTCCGTGGCGGCACCGGGTGGATTGACGATGCCCGCCTGGCCGAGCCGTATGTGGCATGCCTGGCCGTCAAGGATGTGCGGTGGCAGCAGGGACCGCGGGGGTGGCGGGCGGAATTCGTGCCGATAGGCGAGGGCCAGGTCGATTTTGCCGCCATCGCCCGGTTTCTCAAGGCCAGCCGGTTCAGCGGTCCGGTGAACATTCACTACGAGCACAACGGACTGCTGGGCAGTGACGTCGGGAAGTGGATGCTCGACATGCCCCGCGACCGGTTCCTTGCCATCGTCAGGCAGGATCTGGCCCGTGTGCGGGCGGCGCTGGCGTGAGTGGCCCCGGGCCCCTGGCCGACACGACTCACGGGGGACTATTCCCTTCGGAATATTGACAAGACGGCGCCGTCGCGACACCCTTGAGGCCGACCTCTGGTCGACGGTGCCGCTTGCGGGAATAGACCCGCCGCGGCCACGACCTCCCAAAGGACTTTGACATGCGACCTCTGCACGGACTGATGATGGGCATGGTGCTGGCGGTTGGCCTGGCGGCCTGCAGTTCAGACAGCAGCAGCGGCACCAGCCCGACGAGCCCGACCATTACGGTGACGCCCCCGCCGCCTACTGCGGTGTCATCGGTGACCGTCAGCGGGCCGGCCGTGCTCTCGGGACGCGGCGCCACGGTGCAGCTGCAAGCCAGCGTGCGGCTCGAAAATGGCACCGTCCAGGACCGCACCAGCTCGGCCACATGGTCCACGAGCGCGGCGGGCCTCGCCACCGTGTCTGGCGGTCTGGTGACCGCCGTGGGTGAAGGGGACGTGACCATCACGGCCACCGTGGGTTCGGTCAGCGCCTCCTGGCGCCTGCGCGTTACCTTCGCACCCCGCACGGCAGACCCGGCGCCCGGTCAGCGCCTGCCGTTGCCCGCCGACATCTTCGGGACGGTCGCCCGCATCAATGCGATGCAGCCGACGCTGATGTTCTCGGGCTCGTGCCCGCGCGGCATCAAGTATGTGAACAACCCCTGGCTCGACTTCATCGTCGATGAACTGCGAAAGCTCGACACGCGATGGGGTTACAACGCCAAGCCCATGAAGACGGCTGCCGACAACGGCGGCGTGCCGGTGGTGGCGGCTGGCGACGAGATCGCCTACAACTACTCGGCCAACCGCGACGAGGGGTCGACCGATGTCTACCTGATCGACATTCTGCAGAGCCACTGCGGGTCGCCGGCCCTGACGTATCGCAACTTCACCGGCGAAGAGCCGGGCCGCTGGACCGGGGCGGGCCGGTTCTAGGGAAGGGTATACCGCAGTCCCGCGCGCAGCACCGTCACGCGTGCGTCGGTGGCCGCCACAGGCTGGCCCGCCGACGCAGGCGTGACGCGTCCGCCTCTGGCGTCGAGCATTACCACCGCGCTCACGCCCACCACCTCCAGATCACGCCCCCGCACAATCACCGCGGTCGATTCGTCGATGCCCACGCCAATCAGCGAGGGATGATCGATGACGGCGCTCAGCAGCCGGTTGTGCCGCTGCCGCTTCAGGAAATGCTGGTCGACGATGACCTCGGGCCACAGCCCGAGGCCGGGTTTGAGCTCGGTCGAGCCGGAGGCCAGCGACGTGAGGTCGGCTTCACCGGTCATCATCGACGCCGATAGAATCGCTGCGCCTGCGCTGGTGCCGCCGACCACCACTCCGGCGCGGTGACGGGCACGAATGACGTCGGCCAGACCGGTGGGTGCAATCGCGTCCATGAATCGGTTCTGATCGCCGCCCGGCATCCAGATGAGCGTGGCCTGTTCGATGGCCGCGCGCGCCGCCGCCACGTCGCCGAACAGCACCTTCCTTGCATCGCGAGCCCCGGCGTCGAGCCACATCTTCACAGAGGCATCACCGGCGTCGGGCAGCCCCGATGACTGCGGCAGCACGACGACGCGTGCCGCCGTGCCCCCGGCCAGTTCGAGGGTGCGCGCCGTGATCGCGGCCACGGTGGGACCGCCACCGACGACCACCAGGGGACCGACCGAAGGCTGCGCGAGGGTGGGTGTTGACCAGAGCGATGCGGTCGACACGACCATCAGGAGCGTAAGCCCTGAACGACGGAACACATCAGCAGTGCGCATGGCGGTGATTCTACGCGAGGTGCCCTGGTGGCCCGGACGGATGGGCCGTGTGCCCTGCGGGGGCTCTGCGGAGAATCCGTGTCGCCCGGGAACCCACGCACCGGGGCGCGTGCGGCGGTGGTATCGTGTCGCCACACAAGGAGCACCCGTATGCAGCGACTCATCGCCGGTCTGGGTTCCGCCGTTCTCATGGCCTGTCTCTGGGTGGTCGTAGCGCAGACGCGCACGCAACAGGGGCCACCGCCCGACGAGGTACTGATCAATGGCGCGGTCCTGACGGTCGACGACCGCGATACCGTCGCCGAGGCCATCGCCATCACCGGGGGACGGATTACGGCCGTCGGGACGACCGCCGCCATCCGCGCACTGGCCGGACCCTCTACGACGGTCACCGACCTGCGAGGGCGCACGGTGACACCGGGTCTGATGGATTCGCATGTGCATTTCACCGAGGCCGACAAGCTGTTCACGGTCGACCTGAGCGATCCGTCGATTCGCACCATGGCCGACGTGCTCGAGCGGGTGCGGGCGCGCGCGCGGCAGTTGAAGCCGGGTGAGTGGATACGCGGCCGCGGCTGGGACGAGGGCCGCCTGGCAGAGAAGCGCTACATCACGGCCGCTGACCTCGATGCCGTGGCCCCGAACAACCCGGTGTGGCTCACGCAGACCACGGGGCACTACGGCGTGGCCAATACGTATGCGCTGAAGATGGCCGAGGTCAGCCGTGAGACGAAAGACCCGCCGGCCGGCACGATCGATCGTACGGCTTCGGGTGCACCGACCGGTGTGATGAAGGAGTCAGCGCAGGGGTTGATTACGTCGCTGATTCCTCCATTGACGCGCGCACAGCAGAAGCGCGGCATCGAACAGATCATCACGGACTTCAACCAGGAGTGCATGACTGGTGCGAAGGATCCCGGCATCAGTGAAGGCAAGTGGAACATCTACGAGGAATTGCTGAAGGAAGGCACCCTCACTGTGCGCATGTTCGCCCTGTGGAGCGGACCGCGACAGGCGTCAGATACCGCGACGGTGATCGACCGCGTCCGGCGTCATCCCACGCCGCCCGGCGGCGAGGGGCGTCTGGCTTCCGGTGGCGTGAAGCTCTACATGGATGGCAGCGGTGGTGCGCGTACGGCGTGGATGTACGACGACTGGAACCGCGAGTTCACGCAGAAGGATGCGGGCAATGCCGGATATCCGACCACAGACCCGGAACAATACCGGCGCATTGTGCGCGACCTGCATGCGGCCGGCCTGCATGTCAGCACCCATGCCATCGGCGATCGGGCGATTGACTGGGTGGTCGACACCTATGATCAGGTGCTCAAGGCGCAGCCGCGCGCGAACATGCGGCACGGCATCATCCACGCCAACACACCCACCGACCATGCCATCGAGGTGATGGCGCGCCTGCAGCGCGAGCATCAGTCGGGCTATCCCGAGGCGCAGGCGCCATTCCTCTGGTGGCTGGGTGACACCTATGCCGCGAACCTGGGCCCGCAGCGCGGCCCGCGGCTCAAGCCGTTCCGCACCTTCAAGCGGCGGGGTGTGCAGTGGGGCGGTGGATCAGACTTCGGGGTGGCCCCGTTCCCTGCGCGCTATGGCCTGTGGTCGTCGGTCGTGCGCGAGACGCTCAACAGCACCCACGGAACCACCCCGTTCGGCACGGACGAATCGATCGATATCCGCACGGCCCTGCGCTCGTACACGCGCTGGGTCGCGCACACGATGTTTATGGACGACCGCCTCGGCACCATCGAGGTGGGACGCGAGGCGGACCTGGCCATCTGGACCGAGAATCCCTACACGGTGCCGTCGGCCCGGCTCAAGGACCTGACGTGTGACATGACGCTGCTCGCCGGGCGCGTCGTCTATCGGCGCGATCCGGTGCGTGCGGCCGTACTGGCCGAACCGTATGCGCTCACAGACGAGGCGCATCACCACGACCATGACTAGGCCGGTGGCCCCCGCGGGGCAGGCGACGTGACGGGGACGGCCCTGCCGCCGGCCGTCGTGCCACAGGTCACCACCGACGCAGGCCGTGCGCGCCTCACGGCCGTGGATGCGTTCCGTGGTGCCACGATGGCGGCCATGGTTGTGGTCAATCATCCGGGTGATTGGAACCATGTCTACCCACCCCTGCTGCATGCCGCGTGGCACGGGTGGACGCCGACGGATCTGATCTTTCCGTTCTTCGTCTTCCTGCTCGGGGTCTCGGTGACGCTGTCCCGCACGCGCCGCCGTTCCCTGACGGCGATCCTCCAGCGCAGCGCCGTGCTGTACCTGCTGGGCCTGCTGCTGGCGCTTTATCCGCGCTTTGACATCACGACGGTGCGCCTGATGGGCGTGCTGCCGCGCCTGGCGCTGTGCTATCTGGCGGCGGCGCTCGTGTATCGCCGCCTGACCGGGCTGCCACAGCGGCAGCGGGCCGTCGCGGCACTTGTCATTGCCGGTGCCTGCCTGCTTGGTTACTGGGCGCTCCTGATGCTGGTAGCGCCGCCCGGGGGTGTCGCGGGTGATCTGTCGCCGTCGGGCAATCTCGGCGCATGGCTCGATCGCACGCTGCTCGGCGAGGCGCATCTCTGGCGCAGCAGCCGCACCTGGGACCCAGAGGGGCTGCTGTCGACGATGCCGGCGGTCGGCACCGCGATGCTGGGAGTGACGGCGGGGGTGGTGCTGGATGCGCCGCGGCCGTCCCCGAGCCGTGCGGCGGTGCTCGTGGCGGCCGGGGCGCTCATGATGGCGCTGGGCCTGCTGTGGGACGCCGCATTTCCGATGAACAAGAACCTGTGGACGAGCTCGTACGCCGCCTTTACTGGAGGCCTGGCGGCGCTGCTGCTGGGCCTGGCCTACGCCGCCTGCGATGTGGCCGGCCACCGGCGGGGCACGCATCCCCTCGTGGTGCTGGGCGTGAATGCGCTGACGCTCTTTGTCGTCAGTGGCTGGCTGGTGAAGACCCTGCTGCTGGTCAGGGTTCCCTCCCCGGACGGCACAGGACAGACAGCCTATGCGTGGCTGTATGAGACCTTCTTCGCCCCCTGGGGCACACCCGAGAACACCTCGCTGGCCTTTGCGCTCGCGATGCTCGTGATGCTGTACGTGCTGTGCGCATGGCTGTATCGGCGCGGCTTGTGGCTTCGCGCCTGAGCGTCCGGGCTGGCGGCCTGCAGCCCCCTAGTGCGAGCCGCCGCCCGGGGGCACGATGGTTGCGCGTGTCTACCGTGCCGGTGGTGGCGGCAGGTGCAGCGGAAACGTGGTGCGCTGTACGAACGCGTTGACCGCATCGAGCAGCCCCGTGCTGGCATCACGCACCACGAACACCGACTCTTCGCGCTGGCCGGGGTTGAGGTCATGATGATCGATGAGGGCAAGATCGCTCGTGTATGAAGGAATGACGCGGCCATCGAGCGTGAAGTATTCCGCCTGCGCTACGGCCTGCAGGTCGCCCTTGTCGAACATCGCATACAGCTCGGGAAAGGTGCCGGCGGCCACGACGTTGACGCCCTGCGGAGCCCGCTTCAGGAGGTCGCGATGCGCCGCCATGCCGGTGACGGCACCGACGCCCAGGCCCTGGAAGTCGGCGATGGTGCTGTAGCGGCTGCGGTCGGCGCTGCGGATGCGCAGCGCACGCTGCTCGTAAAGAAACGGCCGCGAAAAGGTGCCACCCGCGCTGACGCGATCGGGAAAGCTGGCGAGGTTGGTGGCCACGACATCGACCTCGCCCTTCCCCGCGAGTTCCCACGATTTGTCGAAGGGCACGACCTTCCACTCGGGCCGCAGCTGCAGGTCGGCGGCCAGCCGCTCGGCATAGCGGTTCATCCAGGCCTCGGGGTCGAGGTCGTCGGTGGCGTTGCCAGTGATGGCGATGGTGAGGACGCCGGGCTGCAGCGTCTGGAACGCCGGGGCCTCGGGGGCCGGGGTTTCAGCAGGTATTGAGCCACCGCATCCCCAGACGGTGACCAGCGTCACACACAGCATCAGGTGGGCACGAACTGACAGTCGCATGTGTCCTCCGGCCGTGCACGGGCGGTCCGTGACAGCCAGTGGTAGCATACCCGCCGTCATGGCGTCTGCGACATCAGAGTTTCCAGAGAAGCTGCACCGGTGCTGGCACCCCGTCGCCTACGGACACGAAGTGACCGATCGGCCAGTCGCCGCCACCCTGCTCGGCGAGGCGGTGGTCGTGTGGCGCACGGCCGACGGCCTGGCGCATGCAATGCGGGATCTGTGCATCCATCGGGGGACGGCGCTCTCCCTGGGCTGGGTGGCCGACGACTGTCTGGTGTGTCCCTATCATGCATGGCGCTACGACGCGACCGGCGCGTGCGTGCGCATTCCGCAGTCGGCGCAGGCGACGATTCCCGCCAAGGCGCGGACGCCCGTGTATCAGTGTCAGGAACGCTACGGCCTCATCTGGGTGTGCCTCAGCGATGAGGAGCCGGCCTACGCGCTTCCGGAGATTCCCGAGTTCGAGTCGGCGGACTGGAAGGTGGTGAACACAGGCCCGTTCGAGTGGCAGTCCGATGCCTCGCGGCAGGTCGAAAACTTCACCGACTTCGGCCACTTCCCCTGGGTGCATCCGGGACTGCTGGGCGACCCTGATCGCCCCGTGGTGCCTGACCACACCGTCGAGATTCGCGACCACGTGCTGCACTACACCATCGTCAGGCCCGAGGCCCCGAACAGCGACGACTTCCCGGTGTTTGCCAACGAGGTGACCGAGCGGCCTGAGCGGCGGAGCCGCTACGAGCTGCACCTGCCGTACACCATCGTGCTGCGGCTGGGCTGGGGCGGTACGAAGGGGATGGTGTACTTCTTCGCGTCGCAGCCCGAGAAGGCGAACCGCTGCCGCGGGTACTGCATCATCGGCCGGAACTACGACCTTGATGACCCGGACAGCACGCTGCAGGAGTTTGAAGACGTCATCTTCGGTCAGGACCAGCGCATTGTGGAATCACAGCGGCCCGAGCAGGTGCCGTTCGACCTTGCGGATGAACTGCACCTGCGCTTCGATGCCGTGGCCGTGGCCTACCGCCGTGCGATGCGGACGCAGGCACTGGGCTGAGCCCCCGATCTACGGCCGGGCCTGGCAGCCACCCTCGGGCACCGGATGTGCCCAGAGGGTGTCGATTTCGACAATGTGGTCGAGGCAGATGGGGTCGCCAGGCTCCAGACCCTCGCGGGTAAGGGCGAAGGCGAGGCTGGCCTCGGCGGGGGTAGGCCAGTCGACGCGCACCAGCTCGACCCCTTCCAGCCCCCGGTAGCGCTGCACCGAGATCACCTTCCATACCCTGTGGGGCGATAGGGTCACATGGTCGACATGAGGTGTCGCGTCGGTGTCGGGGCGGTCACACCCCGCCGAACCAGCCACGATCCCGAGAGCCACGCATCTGGCAGCGGCTCGGGCGACGAACGGGAGTGACAACGGGCGCATGGGCTCACTCTATACCTGAAGCGGGTGACGGGTCGCGGTGGTGGTTACTGCCCGAGGTCCACAAACGCGATGGCGTTCCAGTCATTCATCGGAATGACGAGGCGGTTGCGCTTCGAGTCGTAGGTCATCGAGGCGGCGGTGGGGATGCCCGAGGCGACGACCTCGGCCTTCTGGCCCGGGCGGATGCGTGAGACGGTGCCGATGCGCACGCTGCTCACATACTTGGTGCCGTCGGCGGTGACGACAATGCCGTCGTTGCCCGGGTCGACGGTCTGTTCGGTCTTGAGCAGGGTACCGGTCGGCGAGAAGGTGTGCACGTCGTTGGTGCCGATGTTGACCACAACCAGGTTGCCGGTGCCGTCGAAGGCGATGCCGTTGGGCATGGACAGCGGGGCGCCGGTAATGATGGCGGCGGCGGTGCCATCTGGTGCGATGCGGTAGACCTTCCAGCTGGTGGGGTCGTTGGGTACGCCGGTCTGGGTGGCGTAGACCGTGCCGTCGTTGGCGACTTCCAGGTCGTTGAAGCGCGAGACCCCTGGCACCTGAACCTGGCCCTGGGGGGCCCCGGTCTTCAGATCGAACCAGCGGACGGTGTCGATGTCGACCACGTAGAGGCGGCCGTTGGCGATGTCGCTGCCGAGGGGATGGTTGAGGGTGAGCCCGGCGCGCGTGGCGCCGATCCACTTGAGCGTATGCACGGTGCCATCGGGATTGATGAGCGAGACATAGCCGTCGTTGGGCACGACGTCCTGGGCCATGCCGGCGTTGACGGACACGATGAGGTCGCGGTCGGCGTCGTAGACGAGGCTTTCGCTGAAGCGGAAGCTGCCGAAGACCTTGACGTTGGGCGTGGTCTTCAGCGGGGTGCCGGCCTGGAATGTGCCCGACGGCGACGCAGGGGCCTGCGCGGTGCTGGCAGTGACGGAGGCGAGAGTCAGGGCGACAGCGGCGGACCAGTATCTGAGCATGTGCATCTCCATGCCTCCATCATAGGGCGGACCGGGGTCGGGAGGGGTGTGGGCCCTGCGAGATCGGCAGAGTCTGACCCTGGCCGTGTTGTAGAGATTTATGCTTGAAGATTAATACTGGCGCAGTACTCTCCGAGCCGATCAGCTTATTGCAATCGGCCGTGAGCATTCGACTACGCTCAGCCCCATATGAGCCCCCAGCAGCGTCGCATCGCGGAACTTGTCTCACGTGGGCGGTCGAACCGGGAGATCGCCGAGGCCCTTGGCTGCAGCCCCAGGACGGTGGGGAACACGCTCGGCATGATCTACGCCCGTCTGGGATTGCGCAGCCGCACCGAACTGGCGGTGCTGATGGCGACGACGGGCGGGAAGGTCGAGCCCGGCCGCGACCGGCGGCCGCGGGAGCGGAGGTGAGTGTGCCCTCCTCTGCGCGCCGGCTTTCCCGAGCCTCTACCGACGCCCGCGTCGTCTCGGTCAGAGACGGCGGCACAAGCGGCCCGTCGAATGTGCTGATGGTCCTGGTGCCGTAACGGTCGGCGTGCGCAGCGGCGAGGCCACCGACCATCAGGTTCGCGGCTCAGGCGTCTGTCTCCCCCGCCAGCGCCCGAGGATCCTCAGGGGCATCGAGACCCGGCAGGGTCTCGACGCCGCGCAGCCTCCGCTCGACGGCCCGCGCTCTCACGCCGACGTTCTTGAACTTGTTCGCCACTTCGTCCAGCTTCTTCTCGGTCTCCTGAATGGCCTGACCGAACTTCTCGAACTCGGTCTTGACCGTCCCGAGCAGGGTCCAGACCTCCGACGACCGCTTCTCGATCGCCAGCGTACGGAATCCCATCTGCAGACTGTTCAGCATGGCCGCCGTGTTGGTGGGGCCGGTAACGACAATGCGCAGCTCGCGCTGCAGGCTGTCCGCCAGCCCGGGCCGACGCAGCACTTCAGCGTAGAGGCCCTCCGTGGGCAGATACATCATCGCAAAGTCGGTGGTGTGCGGCGACTCGACATACTTCGTTCTGATCTTCTTCGCTTCCGCGCGCACGCGGCCTTCCAGAGCACGGGCCGCATCGTCGATCGCCGTGAGATCGGCGCGGTCGTAGGCGTCCATGAGCCGCTGATAATCTTCGAGCGGAAACTTCGCATCGATGGGCAGCCACACCGGCTGGTCGGTGTCGCGCCCCGGCAAACGCACGGCCACTTCCACGCGCTCAGCCGATCCGGGCCGCGTGGCGACGTTGGTCTCGTACTGGTCACGGGCGAGAATCTGCTCGATGAGCGCCTCGAGCTGATACTCACCCCACGTGCCGCGCGTCTTCACGTTCGACAGCACCCGCTTGAGGTCGCCGACACCAGAGGCCAGCTGCTGCATCTCTCCCAGACCGCGATGCACGGCCTCGAGACGCTCGGACACCACCTTGAACGACTGCGCCAGCCGGTCCTCGAGCGTGGCGTGCAGCTTGTCGTCCACCGTCTTGCGCATCTGCTCGAGCTTGTCGGCGTTGTCCTTTTGCAGGCGGGTCAGCTGCTCGTGCAGCACTGCACGCATGCGCTCGCCGTGCTGGTCACTGGCAGCCGACATGCGCGCGAGCCGATCAGACATGTCGGTGCGCATCGAGTCGAGTGTCATCTGCACCTGCTGGCTCAGTGACTGCAGGCGGGCTTCCATCACCGGCGTCTGGGCCTGCGACACCTCGCGCATCGCATGCAGGTCGCGCGACAGGCCCTCCACACGCTGGAGGATGTCAGCGAGGCGCGGGTCGGCCGGCGGCACGTCGAGGCGGCGCCACAGCAGGAACAGGCCGGCACCGAGCGCCAGGGCCGGCAACAGAATCGCGGTCAGCAGCAGGGCCGGAGTGATCATAGAGAGGTGGGCGAGAGCGCCATTGCCGCCGTCGCCCTCCGAGGATAGCATCTGCAGAGAGAGGGCCGGTGGACGGCCCTGGAACAGGGAGACACGATGACTGCATGCATGCGTCGGATGGTGGCGGGAATGCTCGCGGCGACACTGGCGTGGACGCCGGTCAGCCTGCTGGCGGATGGCCGGTTTGCGAAGGCGAATCTGGTCGTGCCGAAAGATGATGGCAAGGCCCAGGAGCTCGAAGGGGCTCTGGTGTCCGACTCGCGTGCGAAGCAGCTGCGGTTCGAAAATGGCGGACGCACCACCGTCGAGATTCCGTACGACCGGATCAAGGGACTGCTTTACGAGCGGGCCGCCAAGCCTCGCTACGGCATGGGTCTGCTGCTGGCGTGGCCGCTGCTGTTCACCAAGTCGAAGAAGCACTTCGTGACCGTGCAGTATACGGACGCCTCCGGTGCCGGCAAGTTCGAGATCATCCGTCTTGACAAGGGCAATGTGACGATGGCGCTGGCGACGCTTGAGGCCGATACGGGCATCAAGGTCGAGCGGTCGGAAGAGAAGTAGCACGGGACCCCGGGGTGCGCCCCCCGGGTGTTCACTTCAGTTCCACAATGACCGCGCGAGGCGCGCCGGCGACTGCTTCTTCACTGCGGATGGTGCCGCGGGGAATGAAGCGCGCATCCTTCCGCGCGAACGTGCGGGTCTCTTCCGTGCCATCCGGGGTGCGATACCGGATCGTGCCCCCGTCGAAAAACACTTCGACGGCATCGCGCTCATAGATGCGCGTCCCGACCGGTCGCCCGGGAATCCACACGTAATCCCACTCGATGACGCGGGCATTGTCGATGGCTTTGGCAGCCCCGTCGCGCGGAAACGCGGCGGGTGTACCGGGACGGGTCACCGGCGCGAACGCGCCCTCCTTGAGGTCGAGCATCACGGCCTCGCGCACGGGGGCACCGGCGAGGCCCATGGCCTCTTCCTTGTGCGTGATGTCCTTCGGCTGGAAATACGGTCGCGGTACGGCGAACGGTGTGATGGGTGCCACCGTGCCGTCCAGAGCCGTGACCTGAATGGGCCCGTACACCGTGTAGACGCCCGCCATGTCGTATTGATGGCGGTGATAGGGCTGCGGCACATCGTGAAGCCACGTGACGTCCCACGCAATGACGCGCTCATTCTCGAAGAGTCGGGTCACGCCCGTACGGGGAAAGGCGTGAGGATAGCTCTGGGCCATGACGACCGGAGCCAGCAGACCGGCGGCAAGGAGCGACAGCAACAGCAGGCGACGCACAGCACTCAACCAGCACCTCTCTGAAGGGCAGGCCGGCATTATGCCAGAGGTGCGGCCGCTATCATCGGTCGATGGCGGGGCGAGGTGGTGTCGTGCGACACTATCGGGGCATGTCACTTTCGATGTTCCGTCGTGGTAATCGTGTCCCTGTTCTTGCCGGCATGCCCGCGATGCTGACGCTTATGTTGTGCGGCGTGCCTGCATCCGCCTCTGCACAGGCGCAGGAATCAGGTGCGCCCGTTCGCGCGATCGATGTGGACGAGGCCGACAGCGAGGAGGCATCCGACGAAGGGCGTCATGAGCTGAACCTCTCGCTCGCGCACGTCCACGTGCCGTCGGGCGTGGGGGAGTCCGGGCGCACTCAGTGGCTGACGGTGGCCGGGTGGGGCGTCAACTACAACTACTGGCTGACCAGCCGGTTCGCCGTTGGCGTGCACACCGACCTGACCGTCGAGAGCCTGATCGTGGTGGCCGATGGTGACGACCGTGAGAATGGGACGGTCCGGCGCTCGCGACCTGTGGCGCCGGCCCTGATGCTGAGCTGGAAACCGGCGAAGGCCTGGACGGTGTCTGCGGGTGCCGGGCGGGAATTCGATCCTGAGGGCGACCTGAATCTGGTGCGTGTGGGCGCTGAATTCGGTCGTCCCTTGTCGAAACGCTGGGAAGGCACGGCCGGTGCCGCCATCGACTTTCGACCGTCAGCGCACGGCACACTGGCAGTCAGCATCGGGCTGTCGCGCCGGTTCTAACCACGCACGTCGTCTGGCGAGGGCGCTCGAGGACGCCCCGCTAGACGGCCAGGCGCGAAAATTCAGCGAACGACTGGCGCAGCCAGGTCTTCAGGCGCTGGCGTTCCAGCAGTCCGAGAATCGGACCGCCAGGCAGCTCGCTGTTCAGGGCCTCGCCGAATGACACACCGGCACGATCGACCTTGCGCATGCAGGCCTCGTGCAGGGACGGCAGCGTGATGACATCTGCGCCGAAGCGCTGGGCGTCGGTCAGGCCGGACGAGGCGTCCAGGTGACTGAAGTCACTGCCGCGGCCCGCGTTGCGGACGACGACGTACGAGGGACGGTCGCGATAACGTCGTGTCAGTTCCGCCAGCAGTTCGACCGACTCCTGTCCGCCGTCGGACACGTGCCAGATATTGACGGCAATACCCATATCGAGCATGAGTCCCAGCACGTCGGAATCGGACACCCACTCTGACACGGGCCCCAGCGTCTGCGCCGCCAGATCGACAATCGCGCTGGTCTCGGTGCCCGAGACCAACTGTTCGACGATCCCGTCGAGGCCTTCATACGAATCGACGACGACCGGGGCGGCGTGTGCCGGGTAATGGCGCGCGAACGAGGTATGCGACCGGTCGGTGTCGAACCCGATAAAGGCGCGACCCCCGTCGATGAAATACTGCGCCAGCAGCCGTGAGACGACCGACTTGCCGACGCCTCCCTTCTCTCCCCCCACCAGATTCAGCGAACGCATCGCACCATCCCCACCGTCATGGTATCCGACTTCACACGCCTGAGGCGGTGGTCAGGCGTGCTCGCGTGCCTTCCGGCTGGCGTCATACGTCACGCGGCGGGCGCGCATGGCTTCGCCCAGCGGGCGATGGTCCATCAGGGCGTACCAGGGATCAAAAAATGAGGTTTCGATGCGAGCGGAGAGTGCCTGCCCCTCGGCACTGTCCGTGTCTTGCTTCGGCACGGTGAGCCGACCAACCGTGTGAAACGGCGTCACATCCTCCGGCCACTGGATTGACGCATCTTCAATCGGTGTGATGGCCGCGTCGACAAAGAACTGCACCTGCAGATCCCACGTCAGATCCTGCACGAGCAGGCGGTTGTGCATATCGGCGGCGTAGTCGGGCGTGCCTGAGGCGGGCGGGCCACCGTTGTCGCCGGGCAGGATGCGCACCTTGATGGCGTAGGGCCCGCAGGCAATGGCAGCGGCCGAGTACATCGGGCTGCGCGCGAAGCCATGGAAAGGCTGACCGAACACGGTCAGGATGCGGCGCAGCTGCGTCAACCCGCCGACCAGACCGTGACGACGGACGAGATTGCTGATGAGTGACGGAAATCCCCGGGATGAACTCATCACGACCTCATAGAACTCCCGCACGTTAGGAAATCCGAAGGCGGCAAAGTTGATGAGCGCAAAATTCTGTTCGGCCGTCTCGACCCCACGGGCCCCGGGGCCGTGGACGTCGAGCAGCCGAATCGCGAAGCCACGGACATCCGGCATGCGGTCGGGACGACGGTCCGAATCACCGTTGGAGAGCCTGATCTCGGCGTCATAGTCTCCGGGTCGGGCAAACAGCCCGTAGCGCGCCGCGTCAGGCACGTCTGGAAAAATCGTGACGCTCGCCTTCAAGCCCAGATGCTGCTTGCGGTGCAGCACGCGACCGACGCCCCGCTGAGCCGAGCGCTGCTGCTGCAGTTCGGTGAACGTCTCGGCATACTGCGCGAATCGGACGGCCTCATCGGCGGCAGGCTGTTCTTTCCAGTGGGTGCTTGGTGGCAACATAGGGGTTCACGAGAGGCGCCCTGACCCTCAGGGCGCGGCGGGGGCTTCAGACAGAGACGTCGATGGCAGGACAGGATCGTCGCAACCGGCCTCATCCTAATGCAGGAAGGGATGTGAGATTCTTACGCGAGCCCGTGGTCCGCGCGAGATTCCGCAGCGGGCCACGCGCGGGTCAGTGCGGGCGCGTGTTCGGGGCCACCGAGCGGTAGCGGCTGCGCCAGCTCAGCCCTACGCCATAGCGCCAGGCGCCTGCGGCGGCATCGAAGGGTCGCCCCACGAACAAATCGGCCGCGACATTCGCGCCGATGAGCCGTCCGACACCGGCATTCACGGTCCACTGTCCGGGGTGGTCGGTCGCAGTCTGGACGCGCACCAGTTCGGCAAAGGCACTCCAGTCTGGAGACAGCGCCTCGGTCAGTGCCAGACTCAGGTCACGCTCCACCGCCGCCCGATCGGACCAGTCGCGCGCCACCAGGAGATTGGCATTCAGGCCGACTGGGCCCATGAACCTGGCTGCCGTCACCACGACCGACGCTGCCGGTGACTGATCATGCGGCCAGCCCAGGGTCAGCATCGGCACGATTGACAGGTCGACGCCGCTATGCCGCTCGAGCAGCAGGTGATACTTGAGTCCGACCGAGGGATTGGCCACCGCATGAGACGTCCGTCCGTCGACTGTCCACCAGTCGACTCCGCTGGTGGCGACCCGCCACTCGAGCCGCGGATGCACCCCGACGCGCAGTGTCAGGTTCGGTGCGGTGGTGACCAGGGGCGAGGCGTCCTCGTCTTCCGACAGGCGGCGCCAGCTGATACCGGACTCGATTTGCCAGCGGTGCTGACCCACGAGGTCCGGAGGGGTTGAGAAGCTCGGCCGCTCGACCACCATGGGCCGGTCGGCGGCGGCTGTCTGTGCCAGGACCGGCGCCGGCCAACCGGCCAGCCACGCGGCGAACAGCAGCACGAGGCGGCGTCCCACCTGCAACGAAGGTGTGCTGAATACTTCTTTGGAGTGCCGTCGTCGCATGTTTCACACAGTCCGGACGGCCCGTCAGCCTCCGCTCGTTTCGAAGCGAGGGTACGCGAGCAGCGGCACGTGCGTCAACGACCCCGCCGCCACGTCCGCCGGCCAGCGACCGACCTCCGGCCATTGTTCCTCCGCGGGCCCTGGCCGCCTGTCTGTCGGATGGGCGCACGTCGACAGAATTGGCACAGTGGCGCCGGGATGGCAGCTATCATGAGAGGCCAGTCGCCTGAGGGCGTGGCACACAACCGCGTGCCTGCTGCGGACGGTGCATCTATGAACAATCCCCTGTACTGGGCAGTCGTTGCCGGACTCTTCCTGACCGTGCTCACGCCCGGTATCATCGCCCAGTCCCTGCTGTTTCCGTTCATCACCGGGAAGGCCATCTACTTCCGCTCGCTCGTGGACATCGTCGTAGCGTGCTATGTCCTGCTCGCGGTTCGTGAGCCGCGCTACCGACCGAAGATATCGCTCCTGTCCGTCACCGCTGCCGCCTTCGTCGTGGTCGTGCTGGTCGCGGACCTGTTCGGGGTCAATCCCCACAGGAGCTTCTGGTCGAATTTCGAGCGTATGGAGGGCTTCGTCACCATTCTCCATTTGTGGATGTTCTTCGTGGTGGCCGGGACGGTGATGGGGACACAGCTCTGGTGTGCCTGGATGACCGCCTCCATCGCCACATCCATGGTCGTGTCGATGTACGGGCTCTTTCAGGCATTCGGGATCATCACCTTTTATCAGGACGCCGACCGCGTCGACTCCACGATGGGTAACTCCGGACAACTTGCCATCTACCTGCTGGTGAACATCGGCTTTGCCGTGTATCTGATCGCCGCACGGTATGGAGGCCGCTGGGCGTCGTGGCTGTATGGCGTCACCACCCTCTTCAACCTCTTCATCCTGTTCAGGACCGCCACACGCGGCACGTTGCTGGCACTCATCGTCGGTGTCGTCGCGGCGGCTGCCATCTTCGCCTGGCAGGAAAAGCGCCGCACCCCCGGCCGCTACCTGGCGATGGCGATGCTCGCCATCGTCGTACTGTCGGGACCTGCGTTCTATGCCATCAAAGACATGCCGTTCGCCAGAGACAACCCCACGGTGCGGCGTGTCGTGAACACGAAACTGCAGAATACCCGCATCAGCTTCATGTGGCCCATGGCACTGCAGGGCATTGCCGAGAAGCCGGTCCTCGGATACGGGCAGGACGGTTTCAACTACGTCTATGCCCGCTTCTACGACTCGAGACTGTGGGCTGACGAACCGTGGTGGGATCGGGCACACAACGCGTTTCTCGACTGGTTCGTCGCGGCCGGGGTCTTCGGGTTCCTGCTGTATGCCGCCCTGTATGTGCTGGCCCTCCTCGCCATTTGGCGCGGGCCATTCCACCTGCATGAGCGAGCCGTTCTGATCGGGCTCGTCGTGGCTTACGGGACGCACAGCCTGACCCTGTTCGACACCATTCCGGGCTACGTCATGTTCTTCGCGCTGCTGGCGTTTGTGCACAGCCGCGTGGCCACGGCCTATGCCTTCCCCGCATTCACGGTGCCGGGGCACATCCGTGATTTCGTCATCGCGCCCGTGGTGATGATTGGGATGACGCTTGGTCTGTACTACTTCAACATCGTTCCCTACCGCCTCGGGGCACTTGTGCTGGAGGCGGCACAGCCACAGGGCGATGGCCTCGGCAAGAATCTGGCGCTGTATCAGCAGGCGCTTGCCATGCCTGGCACCGGCTCCCAGGAAGTCCGCGAGCAGGCGATTCAGTTTGCGGGAAAGGTGATACGGACGTCACTGGACCCCGAGATGCGGCAGGCATTTCTGCACCTGGCGCAGACGGCCATCGATGCGCAGACCGCGTACTCGCCTCTCGATCCCCGGGGCTTTCATCAGGGCGGAACGTTCCTGACGGCGGTGGGCCAGTTTGAGAAGGGTTACCCGCTCCTCGTGAGAGCGCACCAACTGACCCCGCGGAAACAGGAGCCCATGCTCGACCTCGTGGTGAATCTTCTCAGCCAGAAGCGATTCGCCGAAGCAGCGGTGGTTGCGAAAGACGCGTTCGACCTCGACCCGGAGTTTCCGCGTGCTCGTCGGACGTATCTGACCGCACTGGTCTCGGCAGACGACACCGCCGCCTTCGAAGCCTATCTGCTCGAGAACCTTCCCAACGACCCGGACCCGCAGCTGGTCGCCCTGATGATTGACAACAAGCGGACGCGCCTGCTGCCCGTTGTCTTCCGGCACCTGATCGCCAGACATCCGCGGGACCTCACCCTTCGAACCTCGCTGGCCACGGCGCACCTGCTGAATCAGGACGTGCCGGGTGCCATCGCCGTGATTGAGCAGGCCATGACGGAGTTCACCTACTTTCAGGGCCAGGGGAAGCGGCTGATCGCGGATATTCGCGCCGGAAAAGATGTGCTGAAGCAGTGACGGCGGCGTCACCCCGTGCCTTGTCGCCGCCTGCTCAGCACGCCGCGCCCGGACGGGCGCGGCCTACGTCGCTGACCTGGCGTCGTGCACCGGCGAAGGCGTCACGGCAGACCACGAGGGCAGCGATGACCCAAATCGCTGGCAGGATGACCTCTGCGAACGGGATCCAACTCAGGACACGCATGGGGACCACGAGCGTGACACCCACGGAGACGGCCATGGCGACATTCGCCCCTGTTGGCGTGGTGAGTGCGAGCGCCAGGCAGGCCATCAGTAGCGGGAAAAGCATCACATCGTCGTAGTGGCGATGGTAGAGCAGTACTCGGCCCAGCACGGCACACAGCGCCGCCCCCGGCAGGAGGTCCAGTCGCAAGAGGTCTCGCGGCAGGCGCCGAGCTGCCGTGACCACGCTCACTGCCAACACTCCGAGCGCGGCAAAATGCACGACGCGCTGATTCCAGCCCAGCCAGTCGGCCATATGAGCGGGACCGAGTGCCTTCGAGCTCAGCGCAAATCCGACCGGCCATCGGAACAGCCAGTGTTCAGCGACCGCCCTGAATGAGATGTCGGTCCACCAGATCGCTGCGGCGCTCAGAGCCGCCAGCACGGTGACACCGACCACCAGGCCCCGCCCCGTGCGGTGTGCGATGAACAGCGCCGCTGACGCGAGGGCGATCTGCGGCTTGATCATGGCCCCGGCCCATGCCACGCCTGCGGAGATTGGTCTGCCGCGTTCTATGAGCATCAACTGCAGCACGAGCAGACCGGTGCACATCGTGGAAAACTGTCCCCAGCCGATGGTTGTCCCGTTGCTCGAGATAGCCGCGCCGGAGAGGGCACCGACTACTGCCCATGCTTGACCGAACGGCCTCAGCCGGTCGTAGCCATACATGCCCATCAGCACGACGGCCGCGATCGTGAAGACAAGGATCAGGATTCGCCCCTGGAGAAGACCGCCAGGTTCAAAGAACACGGCGAACATCGGAAACGCGTACGGCGGATAGACCGACCATAGCAATTCCCGGTTGTGCCTTGGAACGTCGAGGTTCCGGTTGGGGTAGTCACCGACGCGAAATGCGGAATACTCGGCAACGCGTGACTGCATGTCCACGTCGTTATTGATAACCCACGTCAGCCACAAACCCGTGGCGAAGGTACCCAGCGCCGCCACGGCCAACACCGCTGCCAGCCACGACGGTCCACCGGTCATCCGCCGCCGTCCGGGTATCACGCTGATTCCTTGAGGGTCTCCGTCTGCCGCCCCGGTGAGCCGCTGGCGTCGGCGACTACCACGACTGCGAAGGTGATCGACGAATAGACGAAGAACATCACGTGCAGGGGAACAGCCCCCAGGGCGAACAGCAGTCCACGCTTCCTGAGGCAGAGCCGATAGAAGCTGTGCTGGCAGATGACCAGCGCGAGACCGGCTCCCGTGGCAGCGGCGAAAAATTGGGATGCGAATGGCGCCGCAATCAATGCGGTGACGAGCATCATGGCGAGCAGACCGCTCACCCGGCTCCTCCAGTCGATGGCGAGCGTTGCGGGCCACTGCCGACGGCTCAGGAGCATTCTGGTCCACGGGACTGCGCGACCAAACACGTCGGTGTGAATCATCGACCCCAGTGTCCATCGCTTGAGATGCTTGCACTGCAGCGAGGGATCAATCACGATTCGGCCACCCGCTGCGGTCACCCGCGTCCCGAGGTCGATGTCCTCGACGCTCGGGCAGGAATATGAAGGGTCGAATCCACCGGCGGCAAGGAAGTGTGCTGTCCGCATGGCGCCACAGCCCGTCCAGAACGTCGTCGCACGCCCCCGATGGGACACGTGCGTGTGATGGTGCAGCAGGTTGCGGAACTGACTGACCAGGCCAGGCACCGCCGGTTCATCGTCGTAGCTGCCAAACACTCCCACGAGCTCGGGCTCGTCGCCAAACGCCACGACGACACGTTCAAGCACGTCGGGCGCCAACTCCACATCCGCATCGACGAAGACGAGGACGCGGCCCCGCGCGGTCTTCGCCGCATCATTGCGGGCGTAGGCAGGGCCACGCCGGGCTCCGGTTGCCAGGGTCGTCACACTGGAACAGTCAAGCCACGTGGGAGGCATGACCGCCGGTCCATCGAGCACGACAATGAATTCCGCGGTGCCAGGAAACCGTGCGATCGACTGGATCACGCGGCGTGCCGACCGAGTGAAATCGTCTCCGAAGTCCACGGTGGGCATGATGACCGTGAGGTCGAGGGTGTAGGGTTCAGGCAGTGGATTCTCACGTGCCGCGCCCTGTTCCATTCGTGGCGTGGCACTGCGACGTTCCGGATCGGGCCCCTGCACCACGGCTTCGTTCATGTAGAGTCGCGTCGTTGTTCCGGAGAAGACTCGTGAGTATAACGCACAGCACGGCGGGGGCGCTTGGGGTCTGTGCGCGCCCTGGCGGATTCAGGAGTCACCCGGCCCGAGGCGCGTGACCGTGGCGGTCGACCAGGCCGCTCTGGACGCGCGTGCCGCGGTCACCGCACCGACGAAGGGACGACATTGGTGTAGTTACCCGATTGCACAATCCGCCCGTGATCGAGTCGATAGAGGCGATCGCAGTTGGCCACGGTGGTGAGACGGTGAGCGACGATGATCACGGTCTTCGTCCCGTGAAGGGCGTTCACGGCCGCCATGACACTTTCCTCAGTTTCGGTGTCAAGCGCGCTGGTCGCCTCGTCAAGGACGAGCACCGCTGGACCGTGGTACAGCGCGCGGGCGATGCCGATCCGCTGCCGTTGCCCACCGGACAGCCTGACACCCCTCTCGCCGACATTCGTCTCGATGCCCTCCGCAAGGCCGTCGACAAACTGGTCGAGTTGCGCCGCCTGCAGTGCCCGCCGGACGGCCCCATCGTCGATGTCGGCATCGGCCACGCCGAATGCGACGTTCCTGCGAATGGAGTCGTCGCACAGGTAAATGGCCTGAGAGACGTATCCGATGCGGTCCTGCCATCCGCGGAGATTCTCCTGAATGTCCAGGCCGTCGACCAGCACACGGCCCGCCGTCGGCGTGAGCAGGCCGAGGATCACGTCGATGAGCGTGCTTTTGCCGGCACCGCTGCTTCCCACGAAGCCTGCCATCGTGCCATGCGGAATGCGGAGGCGTACGTCGTGCAGTACGTCTTCAGTGGCTCCCGGATACCGGTAGGAGACACCGTCGATGAGAAGGTCATCGCGGAAGATCACCGGATGGCCGTGCCGTGCGCCCAAGCTGTCGTGACCCAGCGTCAGTTCATTCGCCAGATGGTCGAGCATGCTCTCCGCACTTCGCAGCCGGATCGCCCAGTTCGTCAGGTTGTTCACTGACGGCAGCATACGGAACGCCACCATGGCGAACAGCCCCAGCATCGGCAGCACACGCTCGGAGGAGGCGTCCTGCCACACCAGGACGGAGGTCAGCAGCAACAGTGCGGCGACAGCGAGCAGCTCGAACCACAGACGGGGAACCCGCGACATCAGCGACTGCAACGCCGCAATTCGGGCTCTCGCGTCCGTGTGATGGCGGAACCGCTCGAGAAACTCACGCTCGCAGCCGCGGATGATGACATCCTTGGCACCACCGATCCCCTGCTGCACGTGCTGAATCACCATCCTCGAGTGATGCCGTCGGGCATTGTTCCAGCGCAGCGAGTACGGTCGTGCGATCGCCTGAAACAACCAGGCCGCAACGCCGAGCATGCCGGCAATGACGATGGTGCCCATCGGCTCGTACCACAGCAGCAGACCAAGAAGCGTGACCAGCACGAGGCTTTCGGAGGTCGCTGAGAACAGGATCCCGCAGAGGCTGGCGAACTCCTGAGACTCGTTGATGGTTCGCATCAGGGTGGCCGAGTGCCGCTGCAAGTGGAACGTCCAGGGCTGCGCAAGGTAGAGGGCAAACAGCCGACGGCTCGTACTCGCCTGAATGGCCGATGTGAATGTTGCGTGCCAGTACTCCTTACACAGGAGGAACACGGCTCTTGCGGCATAGACCATCAGAATGCCGACCAGCACCAGGAGTGTCAGGCGGTTGGGTGCGGGATTGCCGAGCCAGGTGAGCCAACTGGTCATGTGTGGAGAGGTCGCGCTCATGTCCCGTGTCAGGAATGCGAGCGCAGGAACGACGAGACCGATACTGACCGTCTCAAGCAGTGTGGCGACCAGCACGGCGGCGAACAGCAGGACGGCGCTCTCACGTTGCCGGGGCAGCAGAAGCGACCAGATTCGCCGGACGATGGACATGACTATGGCTAGGGTAATCAATTCACGGCCTGCACACGCAATCGTGAGGTGCGGCGACTGCGCGGGTCGTTGCGCCGGCGGGACCGGCCGTCCACCCCACTCGGGGAAGGGCGGCCCAGGGGCGGGAGGCGCTGCCGTCTGTGGTCAGGAGAAGGCAGGGTGACGGGTGTGACAGCCACCCCTCAGTGCTACACTTATCTTTCGTCAACACGCGAGGGCGTGACGCTGAGGCGGTGCCCCGTCTGCGGGAGCATGCGGTGGCCTGAGGCGAACGGCACGTCGAATGGCCATGACACATCCTGCACCCACATCGTCGGACGACACTGACATGTCGACGGTGGAGGTGTCGGTCATCATCCCGGCGTATCACGGCAGGCGCACCATACCCGACTGCATCCAGTCCGTCGAACGGGCGATCCACGGGCGCCGCGCAGAAATCATCGTGGTTGAAAGCTCGGCCGATGGCACCGACGCCGTTGTTCGTCGGCAGTTTCCCCACGTTAGACTCCTGTCGCCTGCCACGCAGGTAACCGCGGGTGAGGCCCGAAACCTCGGTGCTCGGGCCGCGCGCGGCACATTCCTGTTCTTCGTCGACCAGGACTGTACCGTGCCGGGGGATTGGATCGACAGGTTGATGACGTACGTCCAGGATTCGCGGGTGGGTGCTGCGGGTGGAGCCATTGGCATCCGGAACCCCAGCAACCTCAGCGGGTGTTGTGTGTACTTCCTGGAGTTCCTCTATCACTTTCCGTCCGGGCGTTCGTTCACGCGCGCACACCAGTTTCTACTGGGATGTAATCTCGCCTGTCGAGCCTCGCTCTTCGGTCGCATCCGGTTTCCTGACCGCACCCTCGCCGAAGATGTGCTGTTTTCCCATGCGATTCGTGAAGTGGGACTGGACGTGGTCTACGACCCGACAATTGTCGTGAGCCACTGGAATCGAGAAGGCTGGCGTGAGTTCCTCTCCTATAACCGCCGGATGGGCCGGGCGTCGGCCCAGTGTCACCGGCACCTTCAATCGCCGTCCGCGCGTCTGGTCTTGCGATTCCCGCCGATCATTTTCATGGCGCCGCTCCTGATCCTGCCGCACATCGCCAGGAACCTGCTCGGTGCATGGGGATACCTTGCACGGTTTCTGGCCCTGTCCCCCGCCTGCCTGGTCGGGAACGGTGTGTGGTGCCTCGCGTTCTATCGGGAACTGACAGGCGCACCGCCGCCCCTTCCCCCTGACTGATTGCCTGCGATGGGCTCCGGCGCCTGGCTCCGGACCAATCACACACTGCCGCCATGCCACAGCCCTCTGGTGCCTGCCCGAAGATCATCGCGTTTCACCTGCCCCAGTTTCACCGCATTCCCGAGAACGATCAGTGGTGGGGTGAGGGGTTTACCGATTGGACGAACGTCCGACGTGCACGGCCACTCTACGCGGAGCACCGCCAGCCCCGGGTGCCGCTTGGCGGCCACTACTACGACCTCACCGACGCCACCACGCGCGAGTGGCAGGCGAGCCTTGCCCGCCGCTATCGCGTCGATGGCTTCTGCTACTACCACTACTGGTTCAAGGGCAAGACGCTCCTGGAGCAACCGGTGGAAGCAATTCTGGCCAGCGGCACCCCCGACTTCCCCTTCTGCCTCTCCTGGGCCAACGAAACGTGGACGCGTTCGTGGGACGGGTCCACGAGACACGTCCTGATACAGCAGGACTACGGCGCGGAATCGGACTGGCGACTGCATTTCGACTACCTGCTGCCGTTCTTTCGGGATCGTCGGTACCTCACGCACGAGGGCAAGCCGATGTTCCTGGTCTACCGGCCCCAGGATTTTCCGGCCATTGACCGGATGTTCGCGGCCTGGCAGCGCTGGGCCCGAGAGGCTGGCCTGCCCGGCCTCAGCTTCATCAAGACGCTGACCTGTTTCGACGACCGGTTGGGCGGCCCGGAATATGCAGCGTCCGTGTGCTTCGAGCCGTGGCTGGCGATGACCCGCCGGACCCCAGTCGGATTGCGGGCGGCATGGTTCGCGGAGCGGGTTGTGCGGACCATCCTTCACCGCTGTGGCGCCTCTCGCCGATACACGTGGCCCTATCAGACGACCTGGGAGAACATCGTCACACGACCCTACGCCCCCAATGAGTTTCGTGGTGCGTTTGTGGGTTGGGACAACACCCCTCGACGGGGACGACGCGCAGGCATCGTCTCGGGGGCGACGCCAGAGGCGTTCGGCGGCTTCATGCGCCGACAGCTCGCTGCGGCGGTCTCCGAGGGCTGCCCCTTCGTGTTCGTGAATGCGTGGAACGAGTGGGGGGAAGGGGCCGTGCTCGAGCCGGACGAGTTCGACGGCTACGCCTGGCTCGAGCAGCTTCGCGATGCGGTGGACGCCGTCGGGGGCGCTGCCGGCAGCGGCACAGGGGCGCCTGCCGTCAGCCCTGCATGAAGGCCCCCGCTCCGTGCGTCCGCGCTCAGCTCAGGGACGTGTATGTTCAGTTTGGCCTGGCCAGCACATATAGGAGTCCGCTGATACCGAAGTCCACGCCGGCGCCGTGTCGCTGACGGAGAGCGTCGAGGGTTGTCGGTGGCACATCCACACGCCGCGTGACCGCTTCCCGTACGACCAGCGGAGAGGTCGAGTAGGCCCGCGTGATCTCGGTCGTCGACAGACGATTGATATCGTTCGCCGCGTAGATCCACTCGATGATGCAGGCGATGTCGGTCTCTGGCAATGACCGATCCGACAGGTAGGTCGCGAGCTCCGTTGGCCCGAGCAGGAGATGCCCCCAGTCCGGCACGGGATTGGTTGAGGCGACACCGTCCATCTGGGTGAAGAGGTAAGTGTTGTTTGTCCGTCCGGCGTAGGCACCACCGCCGGCGGTGACCCAGAGGTGATGGCCGAGCGCTGACGACCAGAGCGGAAATCCCTCGAACAGGGCGAGGCCGCCCGGCCTGAGTACCCGATGCACCTCCTCGAGGAATCGCTCCGGTTGCGGGATGTGCTCGATGACCGAGAGCCCGAATACGAGGTCGAAGGTCCCGGGTTCGAAGCGACTCCGCAGGTCGAGCGCGTCGGCCTTCATCACGGTCAGTCGGCCGTCGGCCGATGTGCCCTCCTCGGAGATGTGATCCAGTCCGGTGACCGTCACGTGGGCCGCGCCACCGTCGAGGAACGCGCGCGCGGAGATACAGGCCTGTGCCCCGCCGATTTCCAGCACCTGCGTGCCGGCGATGTCGACGTAACGGGAGAGTATCTGGTGGGGCATCTGCTGAAAACGGATGTAGGCAGGCGACATCAGCGTCGGCGTCGCCGTGCCGGTGGTCCGCCGGAACGGCAGCCGCCACCGTGATGGCCTCTCGAGGCGACCAGCGGCCCGCCGGAGGGCGCCGGCGACGACGCCCCGGGCTCCGTGCTGGAGATATGCGTTGTGCAGGCGGTGCACCAGGCGATGGTCTCGGTGTGACATGCGGAAGAGGAGCGTGGGTCTCAGGAACGGCGGATGCCTACAGGACTCGTGTGCGGGATGACGGTTTTCTCAGCACGATCACCGCCTGCGGCAGACGGCGTTGATCATCGATGAAATCTACCAATTCGACTTCCGTCCATTCACGCTCGACATAGGCCCGCGGAATGATTGATTCCCCGTACAGCGACGCCTCCAATCCGGCCCCGCCGCCAGTGGCGGCGTGCACGAACTGACCGGCCGAAAACTGTCGCCGGGCCATGGCGATATCACCGAAGCTCTCGCGCAGCCCCCGCAGCCACTGCTCGTTATGGGGCCGACCTCGCCACCGGCCCAACCTCAACCGCCACCGCCAGAGCGCCGAGTGTGTGGTCAGGCGTTCAACAAAATCGAGGAACGCGCGCCCTTGCGTCGTCACGATCGCGAGGCCACCCGGTTGGAGCACCCTCGCGATCTCTCTGATCCAGGCCCTGCTGGCCTCCTCGCTGAGGTGCGAGAACACCGAATAGGCGATGACCAGATTGAACATCCCTTCGTCGAATGGCGACGGCGGCAACCCATTGACGGTGGCGAAGCGCGAAAAGGGATTGAGCTGGCGGGCCAACGCCACCGATTCTGGCCGAACGTCGACGCCGTGAAGGTGCTGCGAGTCGACGCGATTCAGGAACAGGCGCAGCATCCGGCCCCAGCCACACCCGAAATCGAGCACGCGAGTCGACGCACCAATCTCCTGGCCCTCCGCCTCGGCATACTGGTGCACGATCGAGACGAATCGTCCCGCTTCCGCGATCGCGAATCGACCACTCGTGCCGTGTGTGGCTGTCTGATAGTCTTGTGCCGGAAACGCCGGCATGGGCACGCCGTCGACCACGCGGCTCTGCAGGGAACGCTCCAGCACACGCAGCCATTCGGCGTGTGAGTATGACCCGAAGGTCCGGCGATGGATGGCATTCGATTCCACCCGAGATTCGTGCATCACGCTTGCGGCCTCCATGCCGTCTCCCGCATCCACTGCGTATGAGACCATAACTGCGTGCGCGACACCACGATGACGATTCTGTGTGTGTCCCATGTCGTACCGTGGCCCGGTACCCATGGCAACGAGGTCCGGCTTCAGCGGCTGCTCCTCTGGCTCAGGCGTCGAGGCTACCGAATCATCCTCGTGATCACCGCCGCCGACGTGCAGGCCGACCACATTGCCGTGATACGACGCCATTGTGACCGCCTCGAGCTGCCCTCGCTCTCGACGCCCATCCATCCGGTCGGTCGTGTGCTCGACCGCCTTCGGACCGGCATCGGTGCCCTCCGCGCATGGGTCGCTCCTGGCGCTGCACGCCCGGACCGCGGGCCCATGCAGACGATTGCGGATGCCGTGTGTCCCGACAGCGTCGCCCGAGCGGTACGCCGGATTGAGAGGCAGGAGGACATTGACGTATACCTCGCGTACTACGCATTCGTCCTCCGGGCCTTTGGTCACGTCGGCCGCAGGGAACAGGTCGTCTGCGACACCGTCGAGGTGTTCTCGATGGTGCGGACAGACGCCGCCGGCGTCCCGATCGAACCACTCCTGTCATTCTCACGGGCCGAGGAGCGGGAGATGCTCCTCAGTAGCGGGCACATCGTGGCCATCCAGCAGGCCGAGGCGGACTATCTCGCGCAGTTGGTGCCCGAGCGTAGCGTGATGACCGTCGGCCTGGATTACGACGTGCCGCCTGATCCCGGACGCCCCTCGGAGACGGGGCAGGTGATTGGGATGATGGGTTCGTCGAATCAGGCCAACGTGCTCGGCCTCCACACATTTCTCGACCGAAGCTGGCCGCTGATCAAGGCACGCGTCCCGGGCGTGCGGTTGCGGATAGCCGGCGGGCTGGGCACCGTCATCAGTGAACAGGTCGGAGCTGCGGCGCTCGACGGCGTGGAGCTAATCGGGTGGGTCGAAGACGTCTCGGCGTTCTACCGAGGCGTGCGACTGGTCGTGAACCCAGTACAGACCGGAACCGGACTGAAGGTGAAGACCGTGGAGGCCCTTGCCCATTGCCGTCCTGTTGTGACCTACGCCATTGGATGCGAGGGGATCAGGCCTGGTGCTGCTGAGGGATTGTATGTGGTGGACGATGTCTCAGCCATGGCCGACGCGTGCGTGACGCTGCTGCTCGATCCGGACCGGTGCGACCAGATAGCTGGTGCCGCAGGTCGATTTGCATCCGCCGAACTGTCGGCGGAGCGCGTCTACGCGCCGCTGCGGGGACTGCTCGATACCTTCCGTGACGGTCGACGCTAGCGCACGGTGTCGGGGGGGACGGCACCGGCCCGAGGAAACCATCGTCGGACCACGTCGAGGCGCTCGCGGACGCGAGCGCCCACAACCAGCGGTGCGAGCGTGCGGCGAATCGAGGCGTGTGCGGCGCGGCCCAGCCTGTCCGCGAGATCCCGATCAGAGGCGAGGCGCCGAAGGGCCTCGGCGGCGTGGTCGATGTCCGGCTCCGCCCAGAGAAGGCCGGCCGCATATGGACCGACGGCTCGTGCGAGTGGCGTAAGGGTGAATGCCACGGGGATCGAGTTCGACGCGTCCATGAAATCCATATTTGCTGACCAGCCGGTGGCGATGACTGGCTTTCCGAGGAACATCATCTCGGCCAGGATCAGCCCGAACCCTTCGGCTCGATGGAGAGAGAGCAGGATGTCACAGCACGCCTCGAGGTCCCACGCCTGCTGCCGTGTCAGTGACGCGTCAATGACGGTCACATCGGGTACATCCCGCAGCATGTCCGCGAGCTCCTGCCGTTCGCGCGGATACCGCCCCGCGTTGTTGGTCTTCACCACGAGACCCAGTGACGGTTCCACAGCCCTGGCTGCCCGGAAAGCGGCGATCGCGGCGCGTGGATTTTTCCGTTCCTGAAACGAATGGAAGTCGTACATCACCAGCACGAGGCACTTGTCGTCCGGCAGGCCAAAGTCGGCACGGCGCACGCCGAGGGTGGGCGTGAAGTCGACGGCGTGGGGTATCGTCACGACAGGCACCGGCGCCACCGGCGCGATTGCCTCGTGCACGAACCGCGACGGCACCCAGACTTCGTCCACGTCGGCAAAGGCCTCGTGGAACCGCGTCGGCAGTACTGGCTGTTCCCAGTGCCAGACGCCGATGCGGTAGCCGGACTGATGGCCGAGGGCCTGCAGGTGCCGTGCGGCGGCCGGTGTCATGTCGGCGTTGTAGTAGAGGACGTCGATCGGGAGCTGCCGCGGCCGCGGCAGGGCCGCCGTGGCCAACGCGCTGACGGGCGTCTCGAAGAGGGGGCCGACATCGATGGGGCTTACAGGGATGCCAGCCACCTCGCAGGCGCGGGCGAGGGACCGGGCGGCCTCGCCGATCCCGTTCTCCCGACTGAAGTAGCCCAGGATGCTGATGCCGACGGTCTCGTGTTTGGCCGCATCTGCCGGCGGGCGCGTCGCGGTATGTCGCTGCACCTGTCTCGGGTGGGGCTCCGCCGCGATGGCCCGGGTATCGCTGACATACGGACGATAGGCCAGGCTCGGGACCACACGGGCCGCGCGCGAGAGGAGTCGGAGGAACGGCATCACGGTGTAGTTCCGTACCGCACCTGCCGCCATCGATGCATCGGCGATGTACTGCAGGAGTCGTGCGAACCAGCCGGGCATGCGCCTGGCCTCGCGCGAGAAGCCGACGCCCAGCAGCAGACGCGCCATGCCAGGCCGACTCCGCAGCCGCGGCCGCCAGGCCTGGAGTTCCTCCGGCGTGGGGAACCGGCCCAGGAGCTGCGTGCTGAGGCTCTCGAGACGCTGACGCTCGCTCATCGCGGCGAACGACGACGCGAGCGCATCACTCGTCCCCGCTGCGTCTACGACGGGCCTGACGAGTTCCGGGTGCGCGAATGGCTCTCCCGCGCAGGCCTGCTGCAGGGCCACGTCGCTTCGGAACCGCTTCCGATCCTCGGCGCGCACACGGCTCCCATCGGCGAAGACGCCGAACTCGTACGGGTGCCCGGCATACCAGGCCGCGCCGAGAGCCATCAGGCGACGGGCATGGTCACCTGTCATCTGGCGAAAGAGCGCACGCCCCTCTGCCGACCCCGACGGCACCGCGAGTCGTTCAGGGAGCTGAGGGTCGAGGCCGCTGACATTCCAGCACACCAGCGGCTCGTCGCCGGCCATGAGTCGCCCGTAGGCGCCCAGATGCACCCGCCGCTCCGCCACGTTCCAGGCGGCCACGTTGTAGCCCGGATGCCGCAGGATCGAGGTTCGCTCGAACAGCGTGGGCAGCAGATTCAGCCAGTGCTGGGCATCTGTCGTACTCTCGAAGCCTGGGCGTTGGGCGTCGAGGGTCATCGCTTCTCTCCACCATCGCAGAAGACCCAGGGTATGGTCAGTCCGTCGGATCGCCAGAAAATCCGGGCTGCATCCGCCCCCCCGCAACATCTCGGTCACCGTGGTGGCTGCGTCGGATGACCGGACCGTCGCGCCCGGCGCCGTGACAGAGGGCAGCAGCACCACGTCGGCTGATGTCTCGAGCAGGCTGAGGGCCTCGCGAAGCGGACGCTCGAGGCGGAGGTGCGGGGCAAGAAACACCACGGCCTCGTACCCCCATGAAAACACGTGTTCGAACATCCAGGGCAGCAGAGCCGTGGGTAACTCAGCACTGTCGTATCGAAACAAAAGGTCCAGGGCATCCGGCACGTCGAGCGTGGCCACGGGTATGACGACGAACTCGTCCCCGAGCCGATTCGCCTCCTGCAGGTCACGGGCAATCGCGACACAGGCACGATCGGCCTCAGGGTGATGCGTGGCGGCAGCCTGCAGAAGCGCCCGCACGAAGTGGAGGCGGCTCGTCGCGGCCAGGGTGACGATACAGGTGTGCACCTCGTGTGACAGTATCGCTGATCGCCGGCCATGTGATGGAGTTGACATCCGTCATCCGACCGGTGCCAGAACGCCCGTTCGGTCCCGTGCGCGAGACAACTCCGAGCGTTGGCACATCACATCGGACCAGGCGTCTGCGTGCCGGGGTATCATGCCCATCGGAGGCGTCGTCCCTGAAACGCCCCAGTGGATGCACCCTCGCTGCCGTCGCGCATGTCGACACACGACACTTCTGGCGTCACTGCACGACCGCGCGACGCGTGGCGAACCGGGAACGGACCGGCGAAGCATTCACGACCAGGCATCAACCTCTTCGGCCACGTGACAGGCGGGCTGGGACTCGGGATTGCTGCGAGAAATACGCTCGCGATGCTCGCAGCCACTGAACGGCCAGTCATTGCGATTGATGTGGATCCGGGCGCGGGCCGGACGGATGCCGATCGCTCATGGCAGGGAATCATCGGGGCTCCGTCGGCAGCAATTCATCAGGTGAACTGGTTCCAACTGAATCCTCCGGAACTCGCGCCCATGCTCACCGATCCTGATCGTCCGTTCGATCCGGTCACTCGCGCGAACGTGTGCGTCCCGTTCTGGGAACTGCCTCGGCTTCCCGCGGCCAACGCCTGGATCGAGACGCTTGAGCTGATGGATCTGGTGCTGGCACCGAGCCGCTTCGTACTGGAGGCCATCCAGGCGTCGGCACCGCGTATTCCTGTGGTGCACTACCGGCAGACGGTGCTATTGCCCGAGGGCCTCACCCCCCGTCGGAGTGACTTCGACCTCCCTGAAGATGCCGTGCTCTTCCACGTCACGGCCGATGTGTCGAGTGATCTTGAGCGAAAGAATCCGCTGGGCGCGATTCGCGCGTTCCGCGCCGCGTTTCCCGAGGGCGGTCCGGTGGGGCTCGTGCTCAAACTCGGTCAGACGCGCGCCGGCCACGCGTGGGCGGATACCTGCTCGCTGCTGGCCGAGGTGGACGGGCACCCCGGTATTCATGTCGTCGATCGTGACCTTCCCTATCGCGAGGCCGTATCCCTCGCAGCGTCCTGCGACGTGTGCGTGTCCGTGCACCGGGCGGAGGGCCTCGGCCTCGGCATGCTCGAGGCGATGTCGCTCGGCAAGCCGGTGATCGCGACTGCCTGGTCGGGCAACATGGACTTCACTTCGGAGGCCGACGCCTGCCTCGTCGGTTTCGACCTCGTGCCCGCTCGCGGCCGGCACCCGGCCTACGATCCGTCCGTCGCAGGCGAGGGGCAGATGTGGGCCGAACCTCGGCTCGCAGACGCGGTCGCCTGGATGCGCGCCCTGGCGGCGAATGCCGAACTGCGAGCTCGCATCGGGGCACGGGCATCGGCGTCGTCGGCCGCCCTCCGGGCCTGTGTCCTGGGAGGAGAGATTCTGCCAGCCGTCGACGAGGCGGTGTTGGCGCTGGCTGATCGCCGCCGCGCTCGCGCCAGGGCGTGGCGATGGCGGCAATTCATGACCAGGGCGATGGTGCACCGCGCACGGACCCGGGCGCGCATGTTGTTCTACCGGTGCACCGCGAGGGTCCGCGGATGAGCGTGCGTGGTCGCGACCGGACCGTGTCGATCATCCTCAACTGGAACGGTGCCGCACATACGACCGCCTGCCTGCGTTCACTCGCGGAACTGACAGGTGTCAATCACGTGCCGCTGGTCGTCGACAATGGGTCGACGGATGGGTCTGTGGCCAGGCTCCGGTCTGAGTTTCCTGGCCTCTGGATTATCGAGACGGGCGCGAACCTGGGCTTCGGCGGCGGCATCAACCATGGCATCGCCACGGCGCGCTCGGCCGGAGCGGACTTCCTGTGGTTGCTTAACAACGACACCACGGTCGCCCCCGACGCGCTGCGGCAGCTGATCGACGCCCTGCATGGGCGGCCGGATGCTGCCTTCGCCGTCCCGATGATTTACTACGCCGATCGCCCCGACGTGATCTGGTACGCCGGTGCAACAGTGACGCCGCCGGCGGGCCACCATCTCCACAGAGGACTGGGGGAACAGGACCGGGGCCAGTTCGATCGCATCGAGGAACTGGAATGCGCCTGCGCCTGCAGCCTGCTGGTTCGTTCCAGCGCCCTGAAAGACATCGGACCGCTGCCCACCGACTACTTTCTCTACTGGGAGGACGTGGCGTGGAGCACCATGGCGGCGGCTGCCGGCTGGAGGATTCTGTTTGTGCCACGGTCACGCATCTGGCATGAGTCGGGTGCATCGCTCACCTCGGAGGCAGACCCACCGCAAATGCTGCGGCTCCACTACCTGACGCGCAACCGAATCCTGTACCACCGCCGGCACCGCCCGTCGCAGGTGTGGCGAGTCGTCTGGGACATCGTGTTCAACGCGGCAAGAATGACCCGCACGCGCCGGTGGCGCCCCATGGCTCTCGCGCACTGGCGTGGCCTGCGCGACGGGATCCTCGGCCGGACTGGTCGGATCGACGACCGCTCAGCTGGGCATCGCGGTCCGGCATCGTCACGCGATACCGACCTGACGGGCACAGGCCCCGGCTCGCGCGCGCAGTCGTGACGCGATGGCCGACAACGTATCGTAGTCGTCGCGATAGTAGGTGCTGATCGAGGAGGCGACCTCGGCGGGGACCACGTCGATACCTGCGTCCGGGAGTCCGCCCTCCTCGAGTATCCCGAGCACCTGATCGAGCTGGCCGAGGGTGTCGGCGTATCGGCCGACGTCGCGCTCCATGAAGCCCGGACGACGGAGGTACTCGCCCCCGGTGAGACGCATCGTGGCCTCGACCCATGCGCGTCTGGAGGGGGAACGAAATCCGAGCCTGCGGAGTGCCGGTCCGTGTCTCCACCAGAGGAACGGATTCTGCAGCTCGAGCAGAAGGTGGAGGACGGCGGGTGTGACTACGGGGCCAGTGCCCGCGGGCCAGGGCATCGTGTCCGCGGGCAGGATGGTGAGGCCTGGGAGCACCACCGTCTGATGCACGACGGGAATCTGATCCGCGGGCGTCACGACCTCACACGCCCGCGCCGCGAGCCGGCAACAGACGGCGAACGCTGTTCCATCCGCGACCGGACGTGCCACGGCCGCCGTGGCCTCCGCACGCGTCTTCAGCGGCTCTGGCCAGCGGCCTTCGATGACGCCGAGCGCGTTGTGCATCTCGGCCACAAACTTCCACTGGTTGCGGAGGTTCCGGCTGCGGACGGCCCGCGGCAGGTATCGCTCGAACCAGAAGACCAGGCGACGCGCCGCTGCCCGGAGGGAGACCGGTACCGGCGGGATGGCTGGCGGCGGCCCGGCGACCGTGACGGCGAAGCGACGGTCCAGAGAGGCCCGATAGGGGTCGGCCCAGGCGTTCTCCCGCAGGTCGTCCTCCGACGCGATCTGGCATTCGCCGAGGCGCGGAAACACGGTCCGGGCCACGAGGAACCGCCGATACAGCGCGAGGGCGTCGGCGCCGCGCAGGTCGTCAACGACGAGGCCGATGTCGAGATCGCTCCAGGGAAAATCGGCCTCCCCGGTGGCCACGCTACGACGGATGTACACCGAGCGCACGCGCGGACTCCGGAGGAGGGGTGCCACGGCGTGGGCCGCGAGGCGATACACGCGGGTGGCGGTCGTGACCGACGTGCGCTGTGTGTGCGCACATCCGACCGTACCCGGCGGGTCTCCTGAAGACTCGTCGACCGAAACGGTCACGTGGATGTGGCTCCGACGAGGTGCAGCAACTCGGATTCCAGTGTCTGGGCAATCGTGTCCCAGTCATAGTGCGTCACGGTGTGTGCACGCGCCGCCGTGCCCAGGCGTCGGGCGGTGTCCCCGTCATGCAGGAGTGTCTGCACGGCGTCCGCCAAAGCGGAGGACGACTTGTCGGCGACGTACAGGTGTTCGTGGTGGTGAAACGTCGTGCCATGCACCGACTCCGGAAACGCCACGATGGGAAGGCCGGCAGCTGCGGCCTCGATGAGCTTGATCTTTGTGCCACCGCCGCGATCGATCGGGCACACCATGGCGTCGGCAGCGCGCAGGTGGGAGGCGTAATCGGCCACGAAGCCTGTGAACAGCAGATTGCGCTCCCGGACGGGGCGGTCCTGCACCGCACCGGTGACGAGAAACGTCACGTCGGGCAGGTGTGCCGCCAGCTGCCGCACCCACTCGAGCGCTGCGAGGATCGGCGTCTGCCGATGTGGGGCGGGAAAGATCACCAGAGGCCCTGCCGGCAGGCCGAGCGTGCTGCGCAGCGCAGTGCGGGTCGCCTCATCGGCCGGTTCGTAGCGCCGCACGTCGGCGCCGTTGGGGATCACACGGATCTTGTCGCGGTCGATGCCGTAGCGTCGCTCGAAGTCTTCGCCGTCTTCACGACGAACGGTCAGTATCAGGTCAGCCCCACCTACGGCCTCCCGCTCAAGCGTTTCCGTCCACCCGCGCCACAGACGCTGGATGATCCCGCGACCGTCTGCCGAGCGGGTGGCGGACGCCTCCACGTTGTGGGTCGCCAGTACTAACGGCGTGTTCCCGGCGAGATGCCGGCACCAGGCATACTGCCAGGGAAACTCCACGATCGCCACATCGGCCCACCGCATCCACTCGCACAACCGCTGCGGTCGTTCGGCCCGGAGCGGATACCCGCAGAGGATCGGCACCCCGAAGCCGCGCGATTCCAGTTGCTCACAGAGCGGGGTGGATACGACGCCCCGATGGCGATACTCGAGATAGGTCGGCGTGATCGCCACCTCGGTCGCGAATTCCGGCAGACGCACATCGCGCGTCCGGGTCTGCGAGAACTGGCGCACGTCGTGCCGGTGGCTGAGGCGCGTGAGCAGATTGTGGATGCGGATGCGCGAACCGCTCGAGAGCGACGGCGTCACTCTCGGAGAGACGTCTAGAATTTTCATGGATGACGCATCAGGGTTGTCCCGGAGTATCCGGTGCGGGACGCGGGGGCAGCAGGCCACATCAGCAGTGTTCGTCGCGACGATCTGCATTGTGCCATGGCTTCTCCCGGTCTCTGCTCCTTCTGATGGCGCCGCGGCGTGGTCATCGGGGCAGCCGTGGAGTGCCGTCCGATCCCTTTTGGCCTCACGGTTGCAGCAGTCGCGTCGTCCGACCTATCGTTGATGTTTCTCTGTTGCGATACACCATGTCCCGAACCCCACAGACGACATGACCATGATGTCAATGCGTTCCATTCGCCCCATCACGCGTCTGGCTCAGGTCCTGTCCCGTGTGCGCGTGTGCTGTCGCGGATTGGTCAGCTCCGAGCCGATGGTTCTATGCGACTGGAAACGGCGTGGCAGCCCGGTGCCGCCGCCCCCACCGGTCAAACAGGCTCTGCTGCTCGATCTGGCCGCACGGTATTCGCTCAGGTTGTTTGTCGAGACGGGCACGAGCTTTGGCGATATGGTCCGGGCCATGATCCCGCACTTCGATCGCATCTGGTCGATCGAGCTCGGTGAACGCCTGTACGTGGACGCCACCGATAGGTTCCGTGACGCCTCTCATGTCCACCTGATTCATGGTGATAGCGGTCGGGAACTCGGTCGTCTGCTTTCACAGCTGGATGCCCCGGCGCTGATCTGGCTCGACGCCCATTTCTCGGGCGGTCCGCTGCGTGGAGCGACGTCGGCCCGTGAAGACAAAGACACACCTATCCTCGAGGAGCTGGACCATATCCTGACGGCAAACGAGCCTCGACACGTGGTGGTGATTGACGACGCCCGCCTCTTTGGGAGCGATCCCGCGTTTCCCACGCGAGAGGCGATTGCGGCGTTTGTGCGAACACGAAGCCCGCACCGCCGTATGATCGTGGCGTGTGACTGCATGCAGATCCTCCCGGAGTGAGGACACGGTCATGGCAGGAGGTTTCCAACCGCATCCCGGCCGTGACGCCAGGACATGGACGTTCGAGCCGCCGCCGGCCTACTTCATCCATATCCCGAAAACCGGTGGAATTTCGCTCGGGCGTCTCATGGAAAGTGCCTATCTACCCTGGGACCGCGTGCGGCTGAATCCGCCCGTGATGCGCACGATGACGCTGGAGCGGTTTCGTACCTTCCGGTTTTTTCATGCGTTTCATCAGGGGCGCCGTCTGCTTGAGATGACCGGTCGCGCCGATTTGCTGACGATCACGATGGTCCGTGAACCGGTGGAGCGGGCCGTGTCGCAGATGATCTACCTGCAGCGGACTGTCCGCCAGATTCCCCACACGTTCACGCAGGAATATCTCGCCGCGGTCGCGCCGATCGTCAACGCGCCGCTGGAGGATTGTGTGGACCGCGAGGCATTCGCGCATGCCTGCGACAGCCAGATTCGCACACTCGGCGTGATGGAAGACTATGCCCCGCTCTTCAAGGGCAGCGCCGACGCCACCAGCGGCCGCAGCGTCCTCCGCCCGTATCCATTACCGCCACTGATGGATGTCGGCGACGCCTCGCAGTTGCTGGCCAACGCTCGGCGATGGCTGTCCGAGATCGATGTCGTCGGTACAACTGAGCATTATCGCGAATCGGTGCTGATGGTGAGCGACCTCCTCGGCATTCCCGTGCCGGCGCATCTGCCGAGGCTCAACGCCAACCCTGGCCGCGGCAGGACGGCGTCCCAGTATCGGGAGCGGCTGCCGGCCGCGCTCCTGGCTCAACTGCACGAACTGACCGCACACGACCAGGAACTCTATGCCTTCGCGCTGGATCGGTTTCGTGAGCAGTGGGGCCGATTTCAGGCGAGACCCAGACGAACCTACAGCATTGGCGCTCACGTGCGGTATGCCACCATCCGGCCCCTGCACGTCGTGCTTCAGCCCCTGCGCCGGTTGGCACCATCCGCCCTCGCGAAGGTGCTCCGATGAAGGTCGGCATCTGTGTTCGTGCCGTCCAGACCGACGGCAACAGTACGACGGCATTCGTACTGGCGGAGACGCTGATGGATGCGGGCCATGATGTCACGGTCCTGTCACCGGTGCCGGCCAGGGATGCCGCCGAGTCGTCCGGCCGCCGGTGGACGTTTCTCCACATGGGCCAACAGCGCTGGGAGAGCGACGCTGCGCTCATCCGACGGATTGGGCGCATCTTTGTGACCCAGCAGTTTGATGTGCTGCTGGTGTTGACCGGTCTGCCGATTCCCGGGCTCGAGCAGGCCTATCGATGGCTGCCTGACACGACGGCACTGGTGCCCGTGATCCTGGGAGACCGTGAGCACGTCTACGAACCAGCTGTGCGGACCTCGAGTCTGTGGAATATAGCGTTGACGATTAGCCCCGGATTGCAGCGCGAAATGGAGCGGCGTGTTCCGTGCAGGCCTGTTCGACTGCTGACCCTCGCTATCGACCAGCCCGCGTTGAAGGATGCGGCGAACCTGACACCCCCAGGGGCACCTCTGCGGCTGCTGTCTGTGGGCCGCCTGTTCGGTCGCAAGAACGTGCTCGCGATGCCACCGATCATCGCCGAGTGCCACCGCCGAGGCATCGAGGTGACGCTCACGGTTGTCGGCGAGGGACCCGACCGTGGGCCGCTTGAAACGATGGCAAGAGACGCCGGGGTGTGGCACCGCCTCGCGTTTCGGTCGATCCCGACGCAGAAGGAACTCTACCGCGCTCTGCGGCAGCATCACGGTCTGCTCTGGACGGCTGGACAGGGCGAAGGTCTGGGCCTCGTGCTTCTCGAAGCGCAGGCACATGGCTGTGTGCCGGTGGCGACGAGGCTGCCCGGGATCTCTGACTATGCCATCGAAGAGGGAGTGTCAGGACTGCTGGCACCCGAGGGTGACGCTGCGGCGTTTGCTGAACAGGTCGTCGCCTTGGCCGACGCCGGGCAACGGGCCGCGCTCAGTGCTGCAGGGATTGCGCGGACACGCCGCATGTTCTCGCGGGAGGTGATGGCTGCTCAGTTGGCCACGCTGCTCGAAGAGATCGAGGACGGTCATTGGCCCGCGCCCGCGCTCCGCCGGACGATGCCGCGCCCCAGGTTGGGGTGGAAGGCACACGTGCCTCCCGCGCTGCGCCGACACATGGCGCGACTGTCGCGCTGACGAGGGCATGACACCGTGACGATGCCGATGCAGGCCGGGCATTCCCCCTTGAACTATCGAGCCGATATCGATGGTCTTCGAGGGGTAGCCGTGCTGGCCGTGGTGCTCTTTCATGCGGGATGGGGCGTGCCGGGCGGCTACGTCGGCGTGGACGTGTTCTTCGTCATCTCGGGATTTTTGATGACCTCCCAGTTGACCAGAGATCTGGACGCCGGGTGCTTCTCGCTGCTGCATTTCTGGGAGCGACGAATCCGCCGCATCTGGCCTGCGGCGCTACTGATGACGACCGCGGTGCTGCTGGCTGGTGGGTTCCTGATGCTGCCAGCGGACTACGCGATCGTTGCCGTGGATGCCGGCGCATCCACGGCCATGCTCGCCAATGTGCGCTACTGGTTTCGAGGCGTCGACCGGTACTTCGAGGCGGCGTCTGACCTGCGTCCCCTGCTGCACATGTGGTCGCTCGGTATCGAAGAGCAGTTCTATGTGCTCTGGCCACTCCTGCTGTCGCTGACAGGGTCGCTCGACCGCCGGCACCGTGCGGCTGCTGTGGCGGCGACCGCGTTGGTGTCGTATGTGGCCAGCCAGGGGCTGATTGCCAGTCGCCCGGAGGCGGTGTTCTACCTGCTGCCGTTTCGGGCCTGGGAGCTGCTGCTGGGAGCCCTGATGGCCTTGACGCCGGTTCCCCTGCCTCAGCATCGCGGTCGTCTGAACGCGGTCGTCATCGTCGCGTTCCTCTTGATCATCGTGCCATGCGGTTTGTATGACCGCGCCACGACGTTTCCCGCCGCCGCGGCATTGCTGCCGTGCCTCGGCACGGCCCTGCTGCTTGCGGCAGGACACTCATACGGCGTGGAAGAGCCACCGGTCACACGCCTGCTGGCCGTTGCCCCGCTCGTCGGAGTAGGTCGCGTTTCGTATTCGCTGTATCTGTGGCACTGGCCCGTCCTCGCCTGTCTGCGCTACGTCGTCGGCCCCAACCCCTCCCTGGCATATACGGCGGCGGCGGTGTTCGTCAGCATCGTGCTGGCGGTGATCTCGTGGAAGTGGGTCGAACAGCCGTTCCGTCGCTCACGAGTCTCTGACCGGGGGCCGACGGCACTCGCGGTAGTGGCCGTAGGAGCAGCGGCCTGCGGTGTGGTGACGTGTGCCGCAGGCGCGATATGGTCCTCGGGAGGATGGCCCGGACGATTTTCACCACACCTGCTGGCCTTCGCGAGGACATCGACCTGGAATCCCAAATTTCGTGCCCCTATCCGTCCTGCAGGCGACGGGACCTGGCACTTGCCGGCGGTCGGTCAACACGGACTGTCCGTCACGCCGTGCTTTCTGCTGTGGGGCGACAGTCACGGCGTTGCCATCAGCGGGCTCGTCGACTCAACAGCGCGGCACTTCGGGATCAGTGGTGCTGCGGCGCTTCGCCCAGGGACGCTGCCCCTGCTCGGCGTGTGGGACACCCGTTATCGCGGAGCCGCTGGGGCGTTGGGACCCCGGGAGATGGCGAACTGGACCGAGGCCGTACTGACCTGGATGCGCACGCACCGCCCGCGGCATGTGGTGCTTGCGGGGATGTGGTTCAATCCCGGACGTGCTCTCGCGCCGATCGATGCCCCCACATCACCGGCACTCTCGAACGCCGAACTCCTGCGGGCCGGACTGGAAGCCGTGCGGGACGAGGCCGTGCGGTCGGGAGCGACGCTGTGGATCCTCGCGCAGATACCGACGCAACCGTTCCCGTGGCGCCGCCGCGTCATTGAGGCACACCTGTTTCGTCGCCCCATCAATCTCCGTGGTGTCAGCCGCGCCACACACAGCGCGCGGCAGGCACAGGTAGATGCCGTCTTCGCGCACCTGGCTGGCGACCACGTGCGAGTGGTCGACCTCGCGGAACCCTTTTTCGGTCCCGATGGCCTCTCGAGCGTCGGACGTCCCGGCGAGTCGTGGTACATCGACAGCTCGCACATCAGCCCGGCCGGCGCCACACGCGTGCTCGGCAACGTCATTCGTGACATGTTCAGTGACATCCGGCGTGACTGCGGCCCCGTTCACTGACGTCCGTGCGACGCCGAAGAGTGAACCCCTGCCCAGGCCTCAGCGCGTGCCGTCATCGTCCTCAAACGGATCGCGGCCCCACTGGTCACGCCACTTGTCAGCCAGGTAGCGGAGGCCGTCCTCCCAGTCGCGCCGACGAGCCGCCTTCGGCATCTCGCGTCTCGACACGAAGAGTTCGTGGCTGAGTTCGGTGAATGGGGTCACCACCACCCAGCGCCCGGCTCTGCGGACAGACAGGCAAAAATCGACGTCATTGTGCGCCACCGGCAGGGCCTCATCGAATCCTCCCACTTCGACGAACACGTCTCTCCGCGTGACCAGGCAGCCGCCAGTGACAGCGGCCACGTTGTGCACAGCGTGCATCCGCGCCGCATCGCGCTGCGTCAGAGGTTCGCGCCAGCCGTCGCCGATGAGCCGGGGCCACGGCGGGTCGACTCGAATGCCCAGATGCTGAATCCGACCATCGGGATAGCGGAGCAAGGGTGCGACGGCTCCGACCTCCGGCTGCATCGCCAGGCCAACCAGTTCCTCGAGCCACTGCGGCGTCGTGATCTCCATGTCGTTGTTGAGGAAGCAGAGCACGTGTCCGCTGGCCGCACGCGCGCCGCGATTGCAGAGTGCCGAGAAGTTGAACGGCGCGTCGACGCGCAGCACCTGGACCCGCGGCTGGCCCGCCAGCGCCGCCAGATAGGCATGCGTGGCGGGTTCACGACTGCCGTTATCCAGGATGATCACTTCCGTGGCCGGATAATTCGTTCGCTGCAGCAGACCGGTGACACAACGGTCCAGCAGCGGCAGCTTGTCACGGGTGGGAATGATCACACTCACCAGCGGCTTCGTCGGCATCGCATACGTGATGCGATTGAACCCGGTCCAACCCGGAATCGACTCGACCGTGGCATCGATGCCGCAGCGCTGCAGGTGCGAGACCACCGCGTGCCGTGACCGCGTGGCCACGTCGTGGTGCTGTCTGGCGTCGGTCTCTCGGGTGTGCGTGTCGTGTCCCCTGTGATACAGCACCCGCCGGATGTGCTGAATGGCTCCGGGCGGCACATGCTCGGTGGCCTGCAGCAGGAGGCCGTAGTCGACACAGCGCTCTCGGTCGGTGGCGGGCACCTCCAGCCGGCTGTACAGGTCGGCGCGGATGAACCATGGCCGTCCGATAAAGTTATAACTTCGCAGTCGGTGCGGACTCCAGGCAGACTTGAACTGTGGTCGTGTCCGCCGGCCCCATGGTCCCAGCGAGTCCTCGTTCCCGTAGAGCACTTGCACATCGGGGTGCGTGCGCACCGTCGTCGCCACATGACCGAAGGCGTCTGCGGCGAACGTGTCGTCCGGATGCAGCCAGACATGGAATGTCTCAGGTGCCCGATCCGCAGACGACACGGAGGTCGTCGACGGCGTGTGGTCGAGGGCGACCGTCACCCGCCTGTCCCGCCTCGCGATGTCTGACACCATCGCGAGTACCTCGGACGACGCCGTTGGGTCGACACGGATGTGCAGGGTCCAGTGCGGATAACGCTGGGCCAGCACGGACGCAACCGCCCTCCGTAGATGACGAGGCCTTGATGCCGACACCGACAGGCTGGCCGAAATCAGGGGTCGTCCTGTCCCGTCGGGCCTACCACGCCAGTCATCATCCAACGCTTGCGTTGAGAGCCAGTCAGACCAGACGCGATAGTCGTAGGACAGGCGCCGGCATCGCCGGTGGAGGCGCCGAATCATTCGGGATCCGGATCGGACGCGGCGGCAGGCTGCCACCCAGGGAAGCGCCGCGTGTATCGTTCCAGGACGGGTGGAGGCAGATAGGCCGTCCACGGCAGCGGAGGCCGTGCCACTGTTGACCGCGGCTGGCGCAGGGGATGTTCGCCGCGGTGGAGCTCGGCCAGCAGCGTGAGGTAGTCCCGTGCCATCGCGTCGAAGGTGAAACACTCACGGGTCCGGACCACCCCGGCCTCGCTCAACTGGTGCCAGCGGTCAGGGCCGGTCAGCGTAGCCACCTGTTCTGCAAAATCCTCCGGGCGCTTGATCTCCGCCAGGAGGCCGGTCACGCCGTCCTGGATCGTGAAATCAAAGACGCCGGAGAGTCGTGATGCCACGGGCACGCAGCCATTGGCCTGGGCCTCCAGCAGGACGAGGCCGAGACCTTCCCCATAGCTCGAGGTCAGCAGCAGGATGTGATGTTGTCGATAGGTCGCGTAGAGCCCTGTCTGATCGGGTACTTCGCGAAACTCGACCAGATGCGACACACCTCTCGCCAGGCACGCCTCTTCGAGCGGCACCCGGTCGGGACCATGGCCGCAGACAGTGAGCGTCACATCGACGCTGCGATGGAGGCACCCGGCCAGAATGTCCGGGAGCATCAGCACGTTCTTACGTCCAGCCAGACGACCGACAAAGAGCAGCCGCAGGGGCGTGCCATGCGGCAGGCGTCTCGACAGGTCAGCGTCGGTCGGATGGGGTACGCCGGTGGTCAGCACCTGTGCCGTGCTGCCAGGGATCCGCTGGTGGAGTTCAGACAGGAGACGAGGGCTCTCTGCGACCGCCATGTTCCACACAGGGGCACTGCGTACGAGCGGGTCGTAGGCAAACAGCCGATCCGTGCCGACGACCGGTACGACCGCGGTCGCATCGGGCAGGCGATAGAGGACGTGCGCCAGGTGGCGGGGCGGAACGCCGAGACACACGAACACCACATCGAACTGGCGCTGTCGGAACAGGCGCTCCACCCTCCACAAGTCCCGGGCCATCCCGTCCCAGCGGCCTGGCCGCGTATGCACGTAGGTCATCCCAGGGGGAAGGTGCGCCAGTTCGTCAGGCTGCGACCTCATGCCCGCCACCAGCGTGAGCTCGTGTCCCGACCGCATGAGCATGTCCCCGAGTCCAACCGCAAAGTGGCTTGTGCCGTCGCGTGGTTGCACCTTGTTGAGATAAATCGCGATATTCATGTGTGTGACTGGCGTGCCAGTGCGCCCGACTCAAACGCCCCGTGTTGATCCGGAATGCTTGCGCGTCAGCCAGTGAGACAGGTCGCGGCCGATCAGGTCCTGAAGTTTGAGAATATCGTCCCGGTAGCCTTCAGTCAGCATGTGCCACAGGTCCGTGGACATGGGCGGTAACGGCCTCCGGTTGCAGCGGTCCAGCCACGACAGGACTCCAGCGGGGAGCAGGCGATGCCACCGTGTACCGAGTCGGCCCGGGCGGGTGAGTACGCGATGCAGGTGCTGGCTCCGATACTGATACGTCACATTCCGCCGGTCTACTTCGACCGGCACGTTCGGGTCGACATCAAGAAACCGGAAGAGGGTCCGCAATGTGCCGGCCGGATCAGCATTCCAGTCATCAAAGAGGCACACCTGAATCTGCTCCCGTGGAAAGCGCTCGTAGTACGGCTTCAGGTTGGCATGGTAGTACCCGTTCATTCGATGGCGGAAGTCTGGCGTGTCGTTCGCCTGAATCCGCGCAGGCTCGGCGGCAAGCGCTGCCGAGAAGCTTGACAGGGGTTCGAAGTCGCGGGCTCGGTAGAAGTGGTAGGCAGAATAGGCCCGTTCGGCCGGCTGGCGCACCAGCGCAATGAGTCGGGCGTCCGGAATCCGTTCGCGGATACGTGCTGCGGTCTTCTCAGGAAAATAGCTGCTGAGATAGATCGCAGATGCCTCGCCAATCGCCCGCTTGCCCTCGAAACCGGCAAAGAGCCGCAGATAACTGTCCCAGTCAGATACCAGCCGGTTGGCGTACCGCGGCCCGGGGATCCGGTAGTCGGGCAGCCGGCCGTCCATGATGAAGAAGAACGGCTCCTTGTTCGGGCTCATCCCGATGTCCGGGTGCCGTCGCAACGCGTGATACAGGGCGTCGGTGCCGCATTTCTGGGCGCCAAGAATGAGGAAGGTAGGCGGGGGCATCCGATCGGCCGAAGCAGCGAATCGCTCGGTTCCTTACTGTGTGGGCGGCGGCACGCGCGTGAACAACGTCCGGCGCCGGAAGGCTCGGACCGCTCGGTTCTTCCGGCGTCGTAGCTCGCGCACCGTCTTGATCGGCAGACACCGCAGGACCATCGCCGGCAGATGGTCCTGCCAGTTCAACGGCACATCGTCCAGCGACCCGGATTGATTGTAGGGGCGGGACATCGGGTGCTCGCCACGGGCCAGTGCCGCTGCGAGCGACTCGTATCGCTGCCCCATGGCCGACAGCGAAAAGCGCTGCGCAGTACGGGCCATGGCTGCCATGCTCTGCCGCTGCCAGACCTCGGGATCCAGCAGGGCGCTGATGGCATCAACACACTCGTCGATCCTGCCTGGAGCGGTCAGCCAACCCGTGACCTGCTCGTCCACGGCGACGTCGGTGATCCCCGGCAATCGCGTCACCACCGGGACGCAGCCGTTCGCCTGCGCCTCGAGCACGACCAGC
>JBIIDF010000036.1:0-14558 GCA_044238535.1 Vicinamibacterales bacterium | reverse complement strand
TCCGGACATTCAGGCCATCGACCGCTCGGGACAGGGGTTCGGGGCGGACGCCCTCGAACTGATCAACAAGGCCCAGCGCCCGCTGATTCTCGCCGGGCACGGCATCATTCTCGGTGGCGGATCTGCTGCCGTGCGGGCCCTGGCCGAACGGGCCCAGATCCCCGTGGCCATGACGCTGCTCGGCATCGGCAGCGTCCCGGCGTCGCATCCCCTGAACCTTGGCATGATGGGCATGCACGGTGAAGCCTGGGTCAACACCGCCATCCAGGAAGCCGACTTGCTGATTGCCCTCGGCATGCGCTTCGACGATCGCGTGACCGGCAACACCCGCACCTATGCGCTGCAGGCGAAGAAGATTCACGTCGATATCGATCCCGCCGAGTTCAACAAGAACATCCGTGTCGACGCCGCCATCTCAGGGGATGTCGGCGAGGTGGTCGCCCAGTGGCTGCCACACCTCGCCACGGTCGACCGTACGCCGTGGCTCGACCACATCAACACGATGCGCGGCGACGTAGCCGTGCGCGACATCAAGAACATGCCGGACGAGGGGCATCTCTACGCGGCTCATGTCATTCACGACATCTGGCGCATCACCGGCGGCAACGCCATCGTTGTCACGGATGTCGGCCAGCACCAGATGTGGGAAGCGCAGTATTACCACCACGAGGCGCCGCGGTCGCTCATCACCTCGGGTGGCCTGGGTACCATGGGCTTCGCCCTGCCAGCGGCGATTGGGGCCAAGGTCGGCCGGCCCGATGCCGAAGTCTGGGTGGTCGTCGGTGACGGCGGTTTCCAGATGACCCTGTGCGAGCTGGCGACGATGGTCCAGGAAGAGCTCGATGTGAAGGTCTGCATCATCAACAACGGGTATCTCGGCATGGTGCGCCAGTGGCAGGAGTTCTTCTACCAGCGCCGCTATGCCGCCACGCCCATTACGGCACCCGATTTCGAAAAGCTGGCTGCGGCATATGGGGTGTGGGGGGCCACGGTCGAGGCACGTCGCGACGTCGAATCGACCGTCGAGGCGGCCCGGCGGAATACCAGAGGCGCCGTGATCGACTTCCGCGTCGAGCAGGAAGACTCGGTCTTCCCGATGGTGCCGGCTGGCAACGACCTGCACAACATGATTCGCCGCCCGTCTCCGATTGTCGAGACGGCGGCAGACTGACATCCGCATGCAGACCTTTGCTGTCTACGTGGACAATGTCCCCGGGGTGCTCAACCGAGTCTCGTCCCTCTTCCGGCGTCGCGCATTCAATATCGAGTCGCTGACGGTTGGTCACACTGAAGTCGATGGACTCTCGCGCATGACCATCGTGGTGGACACCGACGAGCGGGGCGGGCGGCTGGTTGAAGCCAACCTCTACAAGGTGCTGCCCGTGCGCCGCGTGGTCAACATCACCCGGGTGCCGACGGTCGCGCGTGATTGGGCCATGATCAAGGTGCAGGCCAACGCCGAGACTCGCCCCCAGGTGATGCAACTGGTTGAGGTGTATCGCGCCCGCATTGTCGATGTCAGTCCCGAGACGCTGGTGATTGAGACGACCGGGACCGAGGACAAGGTCGACAGCCTGCTGGAAATCCTCAAGCCCTACGGGGTGCTCGAGATGGTGCGCACCGGCCGCATTGAGATGTCACGGGGCATGACGGACGGCCCTGCGATTGTGCCGGGACGCGCCATGCGTGCGGACCGGGGCCCCCACGACAGCGGCGCGATGTCGGTGTAGCCACCAACGGGCGCGTCATCCACGACGGACGGGAGACAGTAACGAATGGCGACGATGTATTACGATGCGGATGCGGACCTCGGCCTGATTCAGGGCAGGAAGGTGGCGATCATCGGCTACGGCTCGCAGGGACACGCACACGCGCTCAACCTCAAGGACAGCGGTGGGGACGTGCGGGTGGGCCTGGCCCAGGGCAGCCGGTCGCGGGCGAAGGCCCAGGCGGCCGGGCTCGAGGTCGGAACGCCGGGCGAGGTCACCGCGTGGGCCGACGTCGTCATGGTCCTGGTGCCCGACACGACGGCCGCCCAGTTGTATACGGATGAAGTGGGTCCGAACCTGGCAGCTGGCAAGATGCTGTTGTTCGCACACGGCTTCAACATCCGGTTCGGAGCCATCACGCCTCGCCCCGACATTGACGTGGCCATGGTTGCCCCCAAGTCGCCCGGCCATCGTGTGCGCGAGCTGTATCAGGAAGGCGCCGGCACGCCAGCGCTGTTTGCCGTGCATCAGGATGCCACTGGACACGCGCGTGCCCTGACGTTGTCATACGCCAAGGGGATTGGTGTCACCCGCGCGGGCGTCATCGAAACCACGTTTGCCGAAGAGACCGAGACTGACCTGTTCGGCGAGCAAGCCGTGCTGTGCGGAGGCGTGAGCGCACTGGTCAAGGCCAGCTTCGACACCCTCGTCAAGGCGGGCTATCAGCCAGAGGTGGCCTACTTCGAGTGCCTCCACGAACTCAAGCTGATTGTCGACCTGATGTACCAGGGCGGGCTCAACTACATGCGCTATTCGATCAGCGACACCGCCGAGCACGGCGACTACACGGCCGGGCCGCGCATCGTCACCGATGACACGCGCAGGGCGATGCAGGCCATTCTCGACGACATCCGCAGCGGACGGTACGCCGACGGATGGATTGCCGAGAACCGCAACGGCCGACCCACGTTCGAGGCGATGCGTCGCGACGAACGGTCGCACCAGGTCGAGAAGGTTGGGGCGCAGCTACGGGCGATGATGCCCTTCCTGAAGCCAGTCACCATCAGCGACGAAGACGTGCGTCCAGCATCGACCTAGGCGACACCACGGCACCGGGGACAGCCTGCGGCAGGGCTGTGCCCGGTCAGGGGCGACCTGAGATCGCGCCGGTGAACGACGATCGGTCATGCGCAGACACCCGGAAACCGAGGCGATCCGCATCCAGACCCCGCGGACGGCCGAGCAGGAGCATGCGACGCCGTTGTTCCTGACGAGCAGCTTCGTGTACGACTCGGCCGAGGAGATGGCGGCGGCGTTTGCAGACGACTCGCTCGACGTCAATATCTACTCGCGGTTCTCGAACCCGACGGTCGATGAGTTCGTGCGGAAGATGTGCGTGCTCGAAGGCGCGGAGGACGGCGTGGCCACGGCGTCAGGCATGGCGGCGATCTTCGCGACGTTCATGGCGCTGCTGGCACAGGGCGATCATCTGGTGTCGGCCTCGGCGGTCTTCGGGTCAACTCACACGATTCTGACGAAGTATCTGCCCAAGTGGGGCATCACGCATTCTTACTTCGACATGCGCCGGCCCGAGACGATGGAGGGGCTCATTCGCCCGGAGACTCGGCTGGTCTACGTCGAAACACCCTCGAATCCCGGCCTTGACATCGTCGACATTGCGGCGCTGTCGCGCGTCTGTCGGGAGCGCAGCGTGCTGCTGGTGGTCGACAACTGCTTTGCGACGCCAGCTGTGCAGCAGCCCATCAGACATGGAGCCGATCTGGTGATTCACTCGGCCACCAAGTTTCTCGATGGACAGGGGCGAGTGCTGGGCGGCGTGGTGGTGGGGCGTCGTGACCTCATCAAGCCGCTGTATCTGTTCCTGCGCAACACAGGACCCACGATGAGCGCCTTCAATGCCTGGGTGCTCAGCAAGAGTCTCGAGACGCTGCATGTCCGCATGGACCGCCACGCCGAGACGGCGATGTATCTTGCGGAGGCATTGAGCGGGCATCCGGCGACCCGGAGCGTCCGCTATCCGTTCCTCCCGTCGTACCCGGCCGTCGACATTGCGATGCGTCAGATGCGGAATGGCGGTGGCCTGGTCACCTTCGACCTCGTCGGCGGGCGCGAGGCGGGCGTGCGCTTCCTCAATCGGCTGCAGATGCTGTCGATGACCAACAATCTCGGTGACACCCGCAGCATCGCGTCGCATCCGGCCAGCACGACGCATGCGAAGCTGACGGAGGACGAGCGGCTCGCCGTGGGCATCACCCCGGGGCTGATCCGCATCTCGGCGGGTCTCGAGCACCGCGACGACATCGTGCGCGACGTTCTGCAGGCCCTGAGCGAGTAGGTATCCGGCCGGTGCGGCAGACACGCCGGTGGCCTCCGCGGTGCGGGGCGCCGTGCACACGCCGAATCCTGCGGCAGACGCGTCCGGTTCGGCGGATTCCCGTCTACGTGATTGGGTCGTAGCGGATGTCGAGGACGGTGATGGTCTTGTTGCCGCGGGGCGTACGGACCGTGACTTCGTCATCGACGCGCGCTTTCAGCAGCGCAGTGGCAAGAGGCGACCGCCAGGAAATGCGGTCGTCGCTCAGCGTGATTTCGTCGGCGCCGACGATGGTGACGGTCCGTTCGGCTCCGGAGGCGTCGGCGTAGGTCACCGTGGCCCCGAAGAACACCTTCTGATGCGACGCGCCGGCATTGTCGACCACCTGCGCGGCGTCGATGCGCTTGGTCAGGAAGCGGACACGCCGATCGATTTCCCTGAGGCGGCGCTTCCCGTAGAGGTAATCGCCGTTCTCCGAGCGGTCGCCATTGGCCGCGGCCCAGGTGACGGTCTCGACAATCTTCGGCCGTTCCACCTTCCACAGATGCGCGCGTTCGTCACTGAGCCGCTTGAGGCCGGCGGGCGAAATGTAGTTGGGGGCGGCGGTGGCGCCAGCGGCAGGGGATTCGGCCTGCAGTGCCTTGGGCCGGCGCATGTAGCCGGCCTTCATGACGGCTCCGCCACGACAGGACAACCTGAGGGGATCGGCGCCGGAGAGGACGTCGCCTCCTGCCAGATGGGGCGCTGATAGCGGTACGCGGGGCGCACGGCCCGGTCGCGGAAGGGCTCCTGGTAGAGGACGCTGGTCGACGAGGCGACGGGCGGCACCAGCCACATCCACTTGCCATGCGGTTCGCGGCCGGCGCTCTGTTCCTGCCGGCAGAACTCGAGGAATTCGTGTCCTACGGCATGATGGTCGGCCATGCGGACGCCAGCGCGGTCGTACGAATGCAGCACGGCTTCGACCAGCATCAGTTGTGCGCGGTCGCGCCAGAGCGTGCGGTCGTTGGAGATGTCGAGGCCCATGCGTTCCGCCACTTCCGGAAGGAGGTTGTAGCGGTTCGTGTCGCTCAGATTGCGCGCGGCAATCTCCGTGTCGAGATACCAGCCGTTGAATGGCGCGCAGCGATACCAGAGGCCCCCGGCATCGAGGGCCATGTCTGCCACCGCAGGCACGGCGTACCAGCGCAGGCCGCGTGATTCGAGCCAGGTATGGTCCGGATGGGTCAGTCGCACCTCGGCACGGCAGTCCTCAGGAATGTCGAACAGCTGTGGCTCGTAGCCCGGAATGTCGATCACCAGCGGCAGCAGGTCGAAGTCGGTGCCGGCCGGTTCCCACCCGAGCGCGCGAATCCGCTCGGTGAGGGCATTCTGCGCCGGGTCGCCCACCTGCTTTCCCGATCGCAGACGGACGCCCGCGTATCGCAGCAGCTGCGGATTCCACACGCGTGGTCCGCGATTGTGTGGGCTCTCGGGGGCAAAAATGGAAATGGCCGGGCGGAGATCGCCTCCGTTGAACGCAAACCGCAGGTGTTCGAACAGGGCCTCGGCCACCGCGTCGGGGGTGCCGAGATGCCGGCAGTCACGCAGGTGCAGGCCTTTCCAGTACAGCCGGCCGACGCAGCGTTCGGCGTTGCGCCAGGCGACCAGCGCAGACCACCGCAGTTCGTCGGTGTCCATCACCCAGGTGCCCGTTGAGGCGATCGACTCCTCAACCTCGGCGATGCGAATGGCCGGGGACATGCCGGGGCGCTGTTCCGCGAAGAACTCCTGGAGGAACTGCACGGCCTGCTCGCGCATCGGGAGCCTGGCCGCGGTGGGAATCGCGCCGACGCTCGCACCCGACGGCACGAATCCGCGTTTACGCCACGACCCGGGCCGCTGTGGCGCGCCCTCACCGCGTCCGGCGTGCTGAAAGCTGTCTTCGATCAGAGAGACCCCAGGCAGCCCGTGCAGGGCCTCGCGCACGTCGCGATTGAACGTGCCCGGTCCACAGACGACCACTTCACACGGGCCCAGCGTGCCGAGTGACTGACGCAGGGCCGGCAGGTCGAGACGCCCCCGGACAGACGTCGCCCAGACCGTCAGCGTCAGTTCGTGATTCGCGTGCAAGGTGCGGAGCCACTCGACAAACGCCGCTCCGTCTTCGTGGCGGACGCTGTAGTGCACGTGCACGGGTCGCGTCGCCCGCAGGGCACGTGCGCCGGCAATGGCCGGCGTGACGCCGATGCCCGCCACCACATAGACGAGCGGGGTCGTCGACGACACCGACGGGCACGCATCGCCCTGTGGGGGGAGCACGCGCACGAGGGCATCGGCGGGTGCCCCGGTGATCCAGGGCGAGAAGAACCCCTCGTCTTCAATCTTGACGCCGAGTTCGTAGGCGTCGGGCCCGGGACTGATCAGGGTGTAGGGGCGGCCCACCCACCGACCGTCGATGAGCGCCTCGATGTGGGCATATTGACCCGTGCGTGCCACGGGCAAGCTGCCGGGGACGAGCGGCTGCAGTCGAACGAGGCGAGCGTCATCGGCGAGGGGATGCACCTCGATGCGGCACACCGTGGTGTCGGCGTGGCCCAGATACAGCGGCAACTTGCTGCGGCATCCACCGCAGACCGAGCCGGCACCGGTGGCCCGCATCAGGGTGTCGACCGTGTCTGCGGACTGAGCCGCCCGTCGCAGTGTCGCGGCGGTGGCATTGGTGCAGGCGCAGACGATGTCAGAGCCCGCAGCGGCGCGCTGTGAGGCGTCTTCCACCATCCAGCGTCCGGTGGCGGTCAGGGCTGACGCTTGCCAGTCAGCGACGCGCCCTCCGCGCAGCATCAGCCCCATCAGATCGGGGAGGTCCAACGCATCGCCGGTGACGACCAGGCCGGTGAGCCGGTGGTCTGGAGACAGACGGAGCGTCACTCTCCCGGCCGGACCGGTGACGAACTGGCTGTCCTCGTCCCGCTCATCGAGACGCGCGGCCTCGATCCGGTTCAGCGCGGGTGTTTGCCGCACGCGGATGGTCACGCCCCGGGGCTGGCGATACTCGGTGATGATCGAGGAAATCCCGTCTGTTGCGGCGACGTGCCGATAGGCCGTGCCGAGTTCAGGCAGCGCATACACGGCGGTCAGTCCGGGCGGAACCGTCTCGATCGCGAGTACCTCGGCCGCGGACAGCGCCTGCGCCGTCAGTCTCCGCGTCGGACCGGCGTCGCGATCACCCACGAGCAGTCCCGGTCCCAGGACTTCCTGCGGCACCGGGCACCCGGGAGGAAACAGGCCAATCTGGCCGGAGACGATACCGAACGTGCCCGTATTGGGACGACCAGCCTCATAGAGCCGCTCGCCCGCCGCCAATTGACGTGGGGCACACGGGCTGTTGGCGGACAGCTGCAGCCCCAGTTCCGTGAGGACGGCGAATCGATGCCGGGCCTGTCGGTCGGCTTCGTCCCGCAGGCGTGCATCGGCACCGCCGTCCAGGTGCCGCAGTTGCCGAACGGCATCGCCTGGCAGTACGGCCAGACGCGCCGGCGTCAGCGCAATGACTGTGGCGTTTCTGAAATGCCGGCCTTCACCGAGCGCCTGCTCCCCGAGCAGGGTTCCGGGCGTCTCCACAGTCGCCAGCAGATGCAGGGCGCCCGAGGCGTCTCCGGCGTAGATGCCGAATCGACCCTCGAGCACGACATACGCATCAGTGGCGGCGTCGCCCTCACGAAGGACGATGTCTCCGGGCGCGAACACCGTACACACCAGTCCCGCGACCAGCGCGTCACGACGGTCGGCAGGCGTCTCGGAGAAGACCCGGTGCAGGGCGTCCCGGACACGAAGAATTTCAGGGGCGGAGGGCAGAATGGATGTTGACAGACGGTGCCCCATGTCTCCGCGAGTCTATCACCCGTCCTGCGATACCATCCGAGCGAGGCCGGGGTCGGCATCGACCATCCCGGTCGCGATTCGGCGAGGCACAGGCATGGCAGCATCAGACGATCCGCACGACGAACGCGCCGCGCGTGCGGCGCACATCCGGACAGTTCCCGCATTGGCTGCGCTGCCTGACGAGGTCATACGTGCCCTGGCCGCGCACGCCTCAGAGGTGGTGCTGTCGACGGGAGACTGCCTCATCCGGCAAGGCGAGGTCGGCGATGCCCTGTATGTGCTGCTGGAGGGGCAGCTGACCGTGACAGTGACAGGGGCCACCGGACAGCGCAGCCAGGTGGCTGTGCTCGACGCGCCAGAGACCGTCGGCGAAATGCAGGCGATCCTTGGGGGCACGCGCACCGCGGATGTGGATGCCCGCACGTCGTGCCGTCTGCTGCGGCTCCCGTACGCGCCCCTGCGCGTGCTCGAAGATGACGACCCCCGGTTTCTGCAGCAGATGCTGGTGCAGGTCACGACGCGACTGCGCCACCTCCTGTTGACGGCGACGCTGCAGACGCTGCTCGATGCCACTGACGCGCAGGTGCAGGATGTGGCGGCGCTGTGCGAGTGGCGGTCGCTGACGGATGGCGGCACGCTCTTCAGCCAGGGCGAGCCGGCCGACGCGTGGTATCTCATCACGTCGGGACGGCTGCAGGTACTGCGGTCTGAAGAGGAAGGGCAACCCGCCGTGGTCGTGGGCGAACTGGGGCGGGGCGACAGCCTCGGCGAGACCGCGCTGCTGACCGGAGAGCCGCGCGAGGCGACGGTGAAGGCCGTCCGGGATACGGAGCTGATTCGCCTGTCCGGTGCCGCCTTCGTCCAATTGTTGCAGGCCCACCCCGCATTGCTGATGCGCGTGGCCCGCAGTCTGGTGCAGCGCACACGGCGCGCCTCGGCCCCTGGGCACACGCCGCCAGAGATTCTGGCCGTGGTCGCCGGCCAGCCGGGCCTCGACATCAGCCCAATCGCTGGGCAACTAGCCGGGCAGTTGTCCGCGCTGGGACGGACGTTGCACGTGACCCCCGAGGCCCTGCGGCAGTGGAATGTGTGCGCCGATGCGGAGGCCATGGGGCCTGCGCATCCAGGATGGCTCCGTTTTTCCACCTGGATCGAAGAGCGGCTCACCGACTGCACCTATCTCGTGCTGGAGGCCGGTGCCCCTCACCTGGAATGGACACGTCGGTGCCTGGCCACGGCCGACGAGGTGGTGGAGGTCGTGTATACGGCGCTGCCCCTGTCGGCGTCTGACGTCCGTGCCACGCCGACGCAGCAGACGCAGCGCACGCTGCTGCTCGTGCATCCCGCAGCAACGCGAGTGCCGTCACAGACACGGCAGTGGTTGGCGCGTTATCCGGCGACGCGGCACTTCCATGCCCGCGAAGATCGCACGGCTGACCTCGGACGCGTCGCACGACTGCTTGCGCGACGAGGTGTGGGCGTCGCGCTCGGTGGCGGAGGCGCCCGGGGCTTTGCGCATCTCGGCGTCTTGAAAGCCTGCACGGCTCAGGGCATCCCCGTCGACTGTCTGGCCGGCACCAGCATGGGAGCCATCATGGCGTGTCAGTACGCCATGGGACTCACGCACAGCGAACTGCTGGCACTGAATCACCGGATGGTCGATGTCCGGCCCTTCACCGAATATACGGTGCCGATGATCTCGCTCGTGGCCGGTCGCCGTGCCGAACGGGCCTTCCTCGAGACGTTTGGCGAGACCGAGATGGAAGATCTCTGGATTCCCTGCGTCGCGGTCTCGGCCGACATCACGTCCTCGACGATGGTGGTGCATGACCGGGGCCTGGTGCGTCGCGCGGCGCGCGCGAGTTCGGCCCTGCCTGGCATCCTGCCGCCACTCGTCGAAGAGGGCCGTCTGCTGGTCGACGGCGGCGTGGTCAATAATCTCCCAGGGGACATCGTGCGTCAGCGCTGGGGCGGCAAGGTCATCGTCGTGAACGTGGGCACGAAGGAAGACCTGTCGGTGTCGGCGATGGGACTACCGGCGCCCTGGCCGCTGCTGCTGAGCCGCGTGGTGCCCGGCCGGGCGCGCCTCCAGAGCCCGCTCATCACCGAAATTGTCATGAGGACGATGATGCTGGGAAGCTACGCGCATACCGAACGGATGCTGCGTGACGCCGATGTGACGGTACTGCCCGGCGTCGACCGGTTCGGCCTGCTCGACTTTGAGGCACTCGACGCCATTGCGGACGCCGGCGTTGAGGCGGGGGCGGCGGCATTCGCCGCGTCCGGCGACCTCCTGATGCGCGTGTGATTCGGCATGGCGCCCGTCACGATCCAGGCACGATGGCTGCCGCCAGCGGTGCTCGGGGCCTGCGCTATTGTGCCGGTCAGCGTCGTGCTGGCGATGGTGCCTGACCAGTCGGCCCTCATCGGCTTCTTCCCTGATGATGCGTTCTATTACCTGCAACCGGCGTGGAACGCGGTCAGGCGGGGCTCGCTGTCGTTCGATGGCACCAACGGCATGACCGGCTTCCATCCGCTGCATATGCTCGTGACGCTGGGTTGGATGGGGATGGTGGGCAAGGACCAGGTCTTGTCGGCCATGCTCGCGTGGAATGCGCTGTGCCTCGCGGTTGCACTGGGGCTGATCAGTCAGACCGTGGGCCTCAGGCGACGCGAGGTGCCGTGGGCGATACTCCTGGCGAGTCCGCCGTTCACGTTGTACCTGTTTACGAATGCGGGCCTCGAATGCGGCACCCTGGTGCTGATGTCTGCTGTGATGCTGCGGGCGTCGCTGCGGGCGTCGGTGCAGCCGGTCTGGCGCTGGCGGGATGCGATCAGGCTGGGCATGGTGATGGGGCTGTGGGTGCTGGCACGGCTCGATATGGTGCTGCCACTGGTTGTCGTCGGCAGTGCGCTGGTGTATCAGCGGCGACGGGGCGAGTGGTGGAGGGCGACGACGGGCTTGATCGTGGGCGGCATCCTGACGGTGGGGCCGTATGTGGTCTGGTTGTGGCACGTGCAGGGCACGCTCGTACCGATGTCAGCCGTGGCCAAGTACGGCCGCATTCGCTGGCCGTTCGCGCGGGTCATGACGGCGCTGACCGGCGACAACCTCGAGGGGTGGATTCTGCTGGGGCTGGCCCCGGCGGTGGCGGCCTGGGTCCTGTGGAGGCCCGGGCGTGATGCACACGCCCCAATGTTGCGTGTGTGGGCGCTGGCGGTCATCGGCTACACCACCTACGTCATGTGCGTGGCCCATGCCCCGTTCCGTTGGTATCTGGTGGTGGGGACATCGATCGGATCATGGCTCCTGATGGCGAGACTGCCGTCGTTGTCGCTGCCGCGGGCAGGGGCGGGCACGGTCATCGTCACGCTGGTCGTGCATACCGTCGTGTTGACCGGCTGGTTGCGCCGTGACACGACCAGCCGAGGGCTGCTGGATGCCGCGATGGCGCTCAACCGGGCGCTGCCGGAGGGCACGCCGATTGCCACTCACGACGCCGGTGTCCTGAGCTTCTACTATCACGGACCCGTGCACAATCTCGATGGACTCGCCAACAGCCGGGACAACTGGCAGCGTTATCTGTCGCGCGGTCAAGAGGTCGCGTATGCCGTGCACTATCAGATCCCGGTTCTTGTCCTGCGCCGTGGACACGCGACGCGTGCTGACTTTGCGCCGGTGACGGCTGCGGGTCCGGTGATGAGTATCGATGCGCGGCGATTCGGGTTCCTGTGGGTGTATCACATGCCGGGCAGCGACGTGCATCGCCCTCCGGCACCGTGACCTCATCTGACAGGGGCGGCCGGCACACTCGTCTGTAGGAGGTGCACACGCATGACCCCGAAGCAGACACGGATGGCACAACTGGTGGCCCTGGGCTTGACGAATCGACAAATCGCCGAGAGGCTTGGGTGCAGTCCGCGCACCGTGGGCAACACCCTCTCGACCCTGTATGCGTCGCTGGGAATCAGCCGGCGTACGGAACTGGCGGTACTGATCGTCGCGCGCACGCCACCCGATGCGCCCGGCCAGACGGGCGACGAACCCGCCGTGTAACGCCGACGCATCTTGTGTTGTCAAGCCCGGCAAGGGAAGATCGCCGGATGAGCGTGACCCCGCATGGCCATTTCTGTGTTTGACCTGTTCAAGATTGGGATCGGACCGTCGAGCTCGCACACCGTGGGACCGATGCGGGCGGCGGCGCTGTTTGCCCACCGACTCGAGTCGCGTGGTCTCCTGAATGCGTGCGCACACGTCACGTGCGACCTGTTGGGATCCCTGGGTGCGACAGGCGTCGGTCACGGCAGTGACCGTGCCGTGCTGCTGGGACTGATGGGCCAGGCGCCAGACACCGTGCCGCTCGACCGTATCGCCGGCTGGATAGACGAGGTGAGACGCACGGGCCGGCTGGCGCTGCTCGAACGGCACGAGGTGCGCTTCGAGCCGATGAAGGACCTGAGGCTCCTGGGGGCTGAGTCGCTGCCGTTTCACCCGAATGCGATGCGGCTGTGTGCGTTCGATGCCAACGGCCAGCTGCTGTGGCAGCAGGTGTATTACTCGGTGGGTGGGGGCTTTGTCATCAGTGACGAGGCGGTGACCGACGCCGAGACCGTCGGTCGGGTAGTGCCGCAGGTGGACGCGCTGCCTCATCCCTTTCACAGTGCGGCCGAACTGCTGGCGCAGGCCGAGGCGCACCAGTGCCCGGTCGCCGAGCTCATGCGGCGCAACGAGCGGCACTGGCGCACCGACGCCGAGATCCGTGCCGGGCTGCAGGCCATCTGGTCAGCCATGCAGGCCTGCGTCGAACGCGGACTCCGCACCGACGACATCCTGCCGGGTGGCCTGCACGTGCGCCGCCGTGCCCCGGGCCTGTATGGCCGCTTGCGTGAGCGCGCCCTCAACACCGACCCGCTGCTCGTCATGGACTGGGTCAACCTCTACGCCATGGCCGTCAACGAAGAAAACGCGGCCGGCGGCCGCGTCGTGACGGCTCCGACGAATGGTGCGGCCGGCATCATTCCCGCGGTGCTGCACTACTACGGTGACTTCGTGGACGGGGCCTCACCTGAGGGCGTGGAGAGTTTCCTGCTGACGGCCGGTGCCATCGGCATGCTCTACAAGGAAAACGCCTCCATCTCCGGTGCCGAGGCGGGGTGTCAGGGGGAAGTGGGTGTGGCATGCTCGATGGCGGCCGCCGGGCTCTGCGCGGTGCTCGGAGGGTCGCCGGCGCAGATTGAGAATGCGGCAGAGATTGGCATGGAGCACCACCTGGGCCTGACGTGTGACCCGGTGGCGGGCCTGGTGCAGATTCCATGCATCGAGCGCAATGCCCTCGCGTCGGCCAAGGCGATCAATGCTGCGCGGTTGGCGTTGCATGGCGATGGGCATCATCGCGTCAGTCTCGATCAGGTCATCCGGACCATGAAAGAGACCGGTGCGGACATGCAGTCGAAATACAAGGAAACGTCTGCCGGCGGGCTCGCCCTGACTGTCAACGTCATTGCCTGCTGAGACACAGGTGAGGCAGACGTCCCGGTGAGGCCGACGGGTGTGCCTCGACGGTGCGGGACGGACGACGCGCCGAAGCAACGACGCTGTCCCTCATGCTGGATGGTCTGGATGGTCCCCGTCACGGCACCGTCACGGACAGGGTGGGGGTGCCCGGGCCGATGCCGCACGCATTGCGCGCCGCGACCATGAGAGTGTAGACCCCGGGTGGTGCCGGGCTGCTGAGCGACCGCCCCGGCACGTCGAGCGCCAAGGCGGCTGCGCCCCCGACGGTGAGGACATAGCCGGTGACGGCGGGGCCCGACGCTGGTGCGTTCCACCGAATCGTCACGACGTTGCCGATGAGGTAGGCCTCAAGACCCTCGGGGACGGCCGGGGCCTGGCATGCGCCGGGGAAGGAGAGCGTGACGGCATTCGACGCAGCACTGATGCCCTGCGCGTTGCCTGCACGCACCTGGAACGTGTAGGTGCCAGACGGTACGCCCTCAAAGGTGAAGCCTGTTGACACGGGCAGGGGCACGGTGACTGCGAGTGCGCCAGTGACGTCCAGCAGAATGCCCGTCGCCGCACCACCGTCCGCTGTGTTGTTCCACGACAGGGTCAGGGTGCTGCCGTCGGCCAGCCCCAGCAGTTGCGTCGGTGCCGAGGGGACGGCCGGGGCATTCACCACAATGCGCACATCGTCTGATGGCGGGAGTTCCACTCCGGCCCGTACGCCGGCGACGCGGACATAGAAAATCCCCGATGGCGCATCGAAGGTAAACGTCGGGGCCTGACTGGCGATGGGCAGCGTGGCCGCGGTCTGCCCCGGGACGAAACCGCCCGCGAGCACGTAGCGGTCAGGTACCGTGCCCGGCCAGCGCCACCGTAGTGTGACCGTGTTGCCCTCGATCGATTCCACAGTCAGACCGAGGGGACGGTCGGCCGCTCCCTGACTGACGGCAACGGTCTGGTCAGCGATGGTCGCGATAGCCGTGCGACTCGTCGCGGACGGATTCGGGAGTGCGGTCAGTGCGACGCTGCCACTGCCGGGTCCGGTGTTCACGGTCAGCGTGAGCCACGGCTGATTACTCGTCGCCGTCCACACGGCGTCGGGGAGTGACGATGCTACGGTCACTGACTGAGTCCCGCCCGTTGCGGG
>JBIIDF010000270.1:0-4154 GCA_044238535.1 Vicinamibacterales bacterium | reverse complement strand
TCGTAGTTGGCGAAATAGAACAGGCGATCCTTCCGCAGGGCACCGCCCGCGTTGCCCTGTACCATCCACCATTCCTGTAGCGGCTTCACCGACGCCAGCGGCGGACGGGCATTGAGGCTGTTCGGACGAACCAGACCCAGGGCACTGCCGCGGAAGGCATTGGTGCCCGACCGGCTGATAACGTTGATGACGCCGCCGGCCGCGCGACCGAATTCGGCCGAGTAGGCGCCGGTCATCACCTGCATCTCCTCGACATTTTCGGGCGTGCTGATGACCAGGCGAATCTGGCGGTTGGTGCGCCGCTGGCTGTTGTCGAGGCCGTCCATGGCCCACATCATGCGGTTGTGCCCGCCCACGAGAAACTGCGTCGTCCCGAAGCCGGTGCTGGGCAGCCCCTTCACACCAGGCCCCACCAGGTGGAAGTTGTAGACATTGCGCGACGTGATGGGCAGCGTGCGCACCGCTTCCTCGGGAAGCACGGCGCCCTGCGCCGCTTGACCGGCCACCACCATCGAGGCATCGGCCGTCACGGTCACGGTCTCGGTCGCACCGCCCAGCGCGAGGGCCACATCTACGCGCACCGGCGCGCCCACACTCACGCGAAGCCCCGAGCGCTGGTAGTCGGCAAATCCCGAAGCGTTCACGAGCAGCTGATACTCGCCCACCCGCAGAAGAGGCAGCCGATAGTAACCGGTGCGGTCCGTCTGCGCTTCCCACACCTGATTGGTCTCGACGTTGAGCGCAACGATCTTCGCACCTGGCAGCATGGCCCCGCTGGGGTCGCTGACAAATCCGTCGATGGCGCCGTCGGTCGCGTTGCTCTGGGCCCATCCGGGCACCACGCCACTCAACAGGACCGCGATCAGCAGGCTCACTCGCAATGTCATTCAGGAACTCCTTGTACAAGAACTAAAGAGTTCCGATGGTCACCTCTCAGCGTGACGAGCACGATGCAGCGCTGCGTCGTCCATGTCAATTCCGGGCAACCATCACGTAACCTCGCCGAACCTGCCATGCGTACAGCCAGGTGCCGGTTCTCCGCTATCATCGACCGCACATGGCCTCGCACCGCACAGGCGCCGAGCGATTCCGCTCGCTCCTCTTCTACGGCATCGTCCTCCTGCTCGGGTATCTGGCGTTTCTCGTCAGCCGTCCATTCATCGCGCCCCTCGCCTGGGCGACCGTCCTGGCCCTCACCCTCTATCCCTGGCACCTGCGCCTCTCCGCGCGGCTCACAGACGGCCGGGCCGCCCTCGTCACGACGGTCAGTGCCGGCCTCATCATCGTGGCCCCCCTGGCGCTGCTCGTCCTGATGCTGGCGAACGAGATTCCGGTCGTCATGGCCTACGCACAGCAGATCCCCGCGCAGACCACCCCGGAGAATCTCGAGCGCCTCTGGGATGACATCCGCGTCCTCGTCCCCGTCTCGCTGCCCGAGGACTACACACAGGTCATCGGGCAGGTGGTCCAGTGGATCGGCGGTTTTGTCGCCCCCCGCGTCGGCACCGCCGTGGCCTCGGTGCTGGAAGTGGTGGGCAGCCTGTTTGTCACCCTCTTCGCCCTCTACTTCCTCCTGCGGGATGCCGACCGGGCAACCGACATCGTGCGTCGGTGCCTGCCCTTCCCGCCCCACGAACGCGAACGGTTGATGCAGGAAGCCCACGATCTGGTCGTCGCCTCCGTCGGGGCAGGACTGACCGTCTCCGCCGTGCAGGGCCTCATCGCCGGCCTCGCCTTCTGGGCCCTGGGTCTCGGCGCCCCCGCCATCTGGGGCGTGCTCATTGCCATCTGTTCACTCATTCCCGTTGTCGGCGCCGCGCTGGTCTGGGCCCCCGTCGCCCTCTGGCTCGGCCTGTCCGGGGCTGTCGCACAGGCCCTGGCCCTCGTGGTCGTGGGCACGCTCGGCATCAGCATGGTCGACAATGTCCTGCGGCCGATATTGCTCAGTGGACGCTCGTCGGTGAACGGCCTCGTGGTGTTCATCGGCCTGCTCGGCGGCACCACGGCCTTCGGCCTGATTGGCCTCGTCATCGGCCCCATCGTCCTGGTGCTGGCCGGCACCCTCTTTGAGGCCCTGACCCGTCACTCGTCGCCTCCCCCGCATCACGGGTGAGTGCTATGCTCCGCCGTATGGCTCGTCTGCTTGCTGCCCTGTTCCTGCTCGTGACCACGGCGGTGGCCTCACCCGCCCTGGCCCAGACCACTCCGGCAGCGCCCCCGGGACTCATTCCGCAGGTGCGCGCGGCCCTGAATGCCAACGACATCCCGAAAGCCCAGAGGATCATCGCCACCTTCCGAGCTGCGAACGGCACCACGCCCGAAGCGCTCGAAGCCTTCTCGTGGCTCGGCCGCGGGGCCCTGGCGCAGAAGAAGTACGACGAGGCCGAGCAGTTTGCCCTCGATGCCTATGACCTCTGCCTCGATGCCCTCAAGACCCGCGACATGGATGCGGAACCGCGACTGCCCATCGCCATCGGCGCCGCCATTGAAGTACGCGCCCAGGTGATGGCCGCCCGTGGCAACCGTTCGGAAGCCGTCTACTTCCTGCGCCGCGAGGCCGACACCTACGGGACCACCTCAATCGTGCAACGCATCAACAAGAACATCAACCTGCTGAGCCTCGAAGGGCAGCCGGCGTTCGAGACCAGCTCGCGCGAGTCGCTCGCGGGTACCGCGCCGTCGCTGGCGTCGTTGCGCGGCAAGCCTGTCGTACTCTTTCTCTGGGCACACTGGTGCCCCGACTGCAAGGCGATGAGTCCCATCCTCGACGCGCTGCGCACCGCCTACGCCGCTCAGGGCCTCACGATTCTGGCGCCCACGCAGCGCTACGGCTACGTGGCCAACCGTGCGCCGGCATCGCCCGCCGACGAACTGGCCTACATCCGCCAGATCCGCCGCGACGCGTATCCGTGGCTCGACGATGCGATGGTGCCGGTGAGTGGCGAGGTCTTTACGCGCTACGGGGTGTCGACGACGCCCACCCTGGTGTTCATCCGGCGCGACGGCACGGTGCTGCGGTACAACCCGGGGCAGATGACCCGTGCGCAAATCGATCCGCTGATTCAGGAACTGGTCACGCCGCAGTGAGTCGCCCGCGCGCAGCGGGACACGGCCGTCGGCTCGACCTGCTCTATGAAGATCGCACGCTCGTGGTCGTCAACAAGCCCGCGGGTCTGCTGACGATTCCGACGTCCCCTGGACGAGCCGAGCACGAAGACACGCTGCTCGGCCGCGCCCGCGAGTACGCCAGGCACAAGCGCGGACGTCAGGCCTACGTCGGGATGCTGCACCGCCTCGACCGCGGCACCTCGGGAGCGCTGGCGATTGCGCTTGATCCGGCCGTGCATGCCGCGGGTCGAGACCTGTTCCGCCACCACGCCTTCGATCGCACCTATCTCGCGCTCGTGCACGGCGCCCCCGCCCAGGACCGGTTCACCATCGACCGTGCCATCAGCAGCGACTATCGCGACGGGCGGCGCGTCGCCGTCGATGAGCAGGATTTTGAGGAAGCCCTCAGCGCCCGTACCCATGTCGAGGTGCTCGAGCGCTTCGGCGCCCGGGCAGCGCTGTTGCGCGTCACACTCGAGACCGGGCGGCAGCACCAGATTCGCATTCATTTGTCGGGCATCGGTCACCCGCTCATCGGCGACCGGGTCTACGGTCGGGAGCATGCCAGTGCGAAACCGGGCGACCGGCCGATGCTCCATGCGTGGACCCTCGGGTTTGCGCATCCCCTCACCGGTGCGCACATCGAGGTCACCGCGCCAGTGCCCGCAGATCTCCGCCGACAGATAGACCGTCTGCATCACCATCTCCCGAGAGGTTCCCAGTCATGACTCAGCACCTGGCTCCATATCTGCCCTACCTGTATGCCTCCCTCCGCATCGTTGCAGGCCTGCTCTTCGCGCAGCATGGCGCTCAGAAGCTGTTCGGTCTGATGGGAGGCACGGGCCCCGTTCCCCTGGCCTCGATCATGGGCGTGGCCGGGGTCGTCGAGTTCGTCGGTGGCGTGTCCATTGCCGCAGGCCTCTTCACCAGTCTGTGGGCCTTTGTGGCCTCCGGCCAGATGGCCGTCGCCTATTTCATGGCGCACGCAGGTCAGGGAATCTGGCCCGTGCAGAACGGCGGCGAACTCGCCGCGCTCTATGCGTTTC
>JBIIDF010000269.1:0-4168 GCA_044238535.1 Vicinamibacterales bacterium | reverse complement strand
CCGGCTCTATCCACCGCCTCCACCGGTGACAGATCGTCGTGCGAGGCCCGTGCGGGTCGGCTGGCTTGGATCACCGCTCTCGATCGAGCAGACCCTCTTTCCGTTCCTGCCGATGCTCGCCGAGTTGCAGCATCTCCTGCGATTCGAATTCGTCGTGATGACGACGCCAACACCCAGGCTGCCGCCGGGGAACCTCCACTGGCAATTCGTCGCATGGACCCCGTATGAGGAAACGCAGATTGCCAGCCACATCGACATCGGCATCATGCCGCTTGTGGACACTCCCTACCAACGAGGCAAGTGCGGCTGCAAGCTGCTCCAGTACATGGCAGCGGGTCTCCCCGTTGTCGCGTCGCCGGTCGGGATCAATGCGGCGCTGGTCGGGGACGGCGCCCGGGGACTGACGGCGGGGACGAGGGACGAGTGGAAGGATGCGCTGGGGACGTTGATCCGCGATCCCGCGCTGCGTCACACGATGGGCATGTCAGGCCGCGCGTTTGTCCGGGATCAGTATTCGGTGCAGCGGTGGTTTCCGACGCTGCTGGATGTCATTCAGCAGGTTTCACGCCAAAACCGATGATGCGTGGGGGCACCATGATCGTGTGCACTTCCGTGGCCACGAATCCCTCAAGGAAAACTTCTGCGACAGCCTGTGGGCTGAACCGGTAGTAATCGCCTGGGTGATTGTGAACCGTCAGCGTCGGTGTCGACGCCTGCCACGGGTCAAGCAGGCGTGAGGGGACACCGACCGACGACAGCACGCGCGTGACCCTGGAGACGCGGCGTTGGGCTGGCAACGTCGCGTACCCCGGTACTCCGATGCCGATGACTCCTCCTGGTCGCAGCAGGCGCCTCATTTCCGCCAGCGTCTTCCAGAAGTGCGGGTCATGCTCGAGCACGGCATTGCAGAGGACGGTGTCGAACGATGCGTCACCAAAGCCGTCATGCCTCCGAAGGTCATGAGCGTGGCCTTGTTGAATCTCGAATCCCTGAATCGAGGAAGGTCCTGCGAGGTTCACGCCAACGCGCCGACGCGCACCCGCCAGGGAGGGCAGGCAGAGGAGCGTGTCCTCGGATGGCATCGCTCCGAACTCCAGGACGTCGCCGCCGCAGCGGCGTCGGCGGCAGATGCGGTCGAACAGGGCAAAGATGTCGGGATGCATGGTGTCAGCACGTCAGGGAATGCACGGGGACGCTCCGAGCTCGACGCACGGGGCCGAGTCTGACCACGCCCGCGTCGCTTATGCCCATTGCTCCAGGGGTCGACATCGCTCGGGATGTCGTCGGAAAAACTCGACCATGGCGGCGAGCCCGTGCGCAAGGCCCACGGTCGGCTGCCATCCGAGGGTCATACGCGCGGCGGTGGCGTCGCCGCACAGACGGGTCACCTCGCTCGTCGACGGTCGCGCACGAGCCTCCGCATGACGAATCGGAACCTCGCGGCCCGTCACCTGCATGGCGAGGCGGGCGGCATCACCGATCGAAACTTCGTGGCCGGTGGCCAGGTTGAACACTTGGCCGATAGCCCCGTCGGCCCGCGCCGCCGCCAGGAAGCCCGTGACGGTATCGTCGACGTAGACAAAGTCGCGAGTCGGGCGAAGGTCCCCGAGCTGAATGGCGTCGGCACCCGACACGAGTTGCGTGACGATCGACGGAAGCACCGCCCGCGTAGACTGTCGCGGACCGTAGGTGTTGAACGGTCGGACGATGACGGCGGGCACGCCGAAACTGTAGTGCATCGCCATGACCAGCGCATCAGCGGCGACCTTCGTGGCCGCATACGGCGACTGGGGCGAGAGGGGGTGCGCCTCGGACATCGGCACGACTCGGGCGGAGCCGTACACCTCGCTGGTCGAGGTATGCACGAGCCGCCGGACGTCGTGCCGGCGACAGGCCTCGAGCACACGGAGCGTGCCTTCGGCGTTTGTCGCCAGGCACTGAGACGCCGCCTGGTAGGAATGCGGAATGGAAATCATGGCCGCCAGGTGGAGTACCACGTCGCAGCCTTCCACGGCAGACCCAATACAAGACGCATCGGTGATGTGACCGGCGACGACCTCGACTGAGGCGCGGATATCTTTGGGAAGCAGGTCGAGGGCGCCGAGTCCGGTTCGTGAGCTGTAGTGAACGAACGCTCGCACCTGCGCTCCCTCGCGGACGAGGCGTTCAACCAGGTGGCTGCCGATGAAGCCGGCAGCCCCAGTGACAAGGTGCCGGCCTCTATGGGGGGACGTCGTCGTCATGCGGTCTCACGGGAAGGGAAGTGGACAGCAGACTGCCACAGGTCTGTGACCGAGGTTTCGAAGTCGATGGTCATGAGGGCCGCTGCTCCGAGCACGGTCCGGAGAGGTGCCGAATCACCGACCACACGGCAGATGTCGTCGGAGCTTGGCAGCGCCACGACGTCGATGGCGGCGCCGCTGGCGGCCACGAGGGCGGTGGCAATTTCATGGACCGAGCGCCCGATGCCGGAGCACACCTCCACGGGCCGGTCACGGTCGAGTTCGTCGAAGCGATAGCTGAGGGAGACGATACGCGTCGCCAGGTCGCGCACGTCGAGGTAATCGCGCACCGCGGCAGCGTTCCGGATGGACAGCGTGCGCCCCCCGGCAGCCGCCACGTGTCGAAGTTGACGGGCGAGTGCGCCCGGCGCCAAAGTCGCGTGGAGGCTCGGGCCGATGACGTTGTGGATGAGGAGGTGCCTCCACGGAACCCCGAGGCGGTCGGACGCCTCGTGGGCCACGGTCCGCTGCGTGCGTTTGGCGGAGGCATACGCTCCGGTGTCCGGCAGGGTCTCTGCGATGGAACCAAGCGTCAGCACCCGGAGTGGTGCTTCCACGGCGGCAATCGCGTCAAAGAGCCGTTTGGTCGAATCGACGTACGCCCGGCGGTCGGACGTGTGGTCCCGGGAGGCGACGGTGCCGGCGGCATGGACCACGACCGCTCCAGGCGGTGCCTCGCTCAGGGATGCCCGGAGCATCTGGGAGGACCGCGCCACCGTCCCAGGTAGTGGCAGCGCTGCGGGAGCCGCCGCGGCCAAGGCCCGGCCGATGTAACCGGTGCTTCCGAACACGATCAGCCGTGGAGCATCGACGTCACGTCTCATATCTGCCCACGTGGGGGGAGGGTGCGGCGGGTTCTTGGCATGAACAGTTCGCTCTACGGTACATCCGCATCGCGACGCTCGCAAACAGCGGGGGCCGATTCGCCGCCGCAGACGGTCGGTGGCACTCGTGGGATAATCCGGGCTGATTGGTGGCGTCCATTCGCCCCGCTTACTTCCGTGTGCACTGACTATCCGAAGTCGTTCGCTGACCTGCGAAGGCCCCGAAGGGGCCTCGTTCGACGTCGTCTGGGATGCCACGCTGTCAGGAGCACATGACGAGCACACGAACGAGCCTCGCCGGAGACGCCAGCTTCGACGTGTACGGCTACCGGTTCTCGGTCCGCAGCGAGCTCGAAGGGCCGTTGGATAGCCTCGTGCAGGATTTTGCCCGCTTCCGATGCGAGACGGATACGACGGGGGTGCGCATCGAGCTGATCGACGCTACCCCCCCTCCGGACCTGCTGCATGCCACCACCGCAGTCGCCTACACACCGCGCAATGTGGCGTATCGCCATGACGGTCGACGCTATGTCGACTATCACGGCCGCGGACTCGGCGTTCGCAACGAACAGACCGGTGACTACCGTCTCTACAGTCGCGATCCGGGTCTGTTGTACGAGGCGGCGTATCTATACCTCCTGTCGCAGATTGGCGATGCGCTCGACCGGCAGGGCCTGCATCGCATCCACGCACTCGGGGTCGTCGTGAAGGGGCGCGCCGTGCTCGTCCTGCTGCCCATGGGAGGAGGCAAGAGCACCCTGGGGCTCCACTTGCTGCAACACCCCGACGTGCAGCTGCTGTCAGACGACTCGCCGTTCATCGACCGGCAGGGGCGCGTGCTGGCCTATCCGCTCCGGCTCGGATTGCTGCCCGGGACGGAAGGCGGCATCCCCGCCGAGCATCGACGCATGGTCGATCGCATGGAGTTCGGCCCGAAGCATCTCGTCAACTACAGCTACTTCGCTTCGCGGGTGGCGGCATCGGCAGCGCCAGGTCTCGTGTTGATCGGGGCACGAGCCCTCACGGACGATTGCCTCGTCGAGCCGGTGTCACGGCTGGTGG
>JBIIDF010000267.1:0-4173 GCA_044238535.1 Vicinamibacterales bacterium | reverse complement strand
CCAGGGCGTGGGCATCCTCGGGAATCTGCTCTCGGGCGCGATTCTCGGGACGCTGGTCGGGGCGGTGATCGGCCTGTTCCTGCTGTTCCAACTCCGCCCCAAGTACGTGCACTGATTCCTGCCGAATTCACCCCATGACGACACTGACTGTTGCGTTGAATGTTCTCGTCTTCGTGCTGGCGTGCGCGGCGCTCTACCGGCGACGGCAGCACGGTGGGACGCTGGCTGCCAATGTGCTGATTGCCGTGCTGCTGGGCGGTGTGCTCGGGGCGGCAGCACAGGGGCTGTATGGCCTCGGCAGCGACGTCATCCGCGAGTCGCTGGTCTGGGTCGGCATCGTGGGCAGCGGCTATGTGCGCCTGATGCAGGCCATGATTGCCCCGCTCGTGCTGGTGTCGATTCTCTCGGCCGTCAGCCGGCTCGACAACGCCCGTGCGCTCGGCAGCATCAGTGCTGGCGTCATCGGCCTGCTCATGCTCACGACGGCGATGTCGGCAGGCATTGGGGTGGCCATGGCGCTCTCGTTCGGGCTGCGGGCCGACGGACTGGTCCAGGGCGCGCGAGAACTGGCCAAGGGGACCGCCCTCGAACACCAGGTGGGCGAGGCCGCCGGCCTGACGATTCCAGCGCTGCTCACGCAGGGCATTCCCACAAACATCGTGGCCGACCTGGCGGGCACGCGTCCGCTGTCGGTCATTGGCGTCGTGGTGTTTGCGATGCTGCTGGGGATGGCTGCGCTCGCCCTCAAGCGCGAGCAACCCGAGGTCGGCGCGCGCATTCAGGGAGGAATCGACACCTTCCAGGCACTCATCCTGCGGCTGGTCCGCCTGGTGCTGCGGCTGACACCCTACGGAGTGATGGCGCTGATGGTGCGTGTCGCTGCCACCTCGAACCTGAACGACATTCTGGCGCTGGGGCAGTTCGTCGTGGCCAGCTACATCGGCATGGTGATCATCTTTGCCATGCACAGCGCCATCCTCGCGCTGTCGGGCATCAACCCGGTGCGCTTCTATCAGAAAGTCAGTCCCGTGCTGACGTTTGCCTTCACGTCCCGCTCGAGTGCGGCGGCAATTCCCCTCAGCGTGGAGGCGCAGGTCTCGCGGGTGGGCGTGTCACCCGCCATCGCTAATTTCGCCGCGAGCTTCGGCGCCACCATCGGCCAGAATGCCTGCGCCGGCCTCTACCCCGCCATGCTGGCGGTGATGATCGCCCCGAGTGCGGGCGTCGATGCCACGTCGTGGTCATTCATCAGCTCCGTGGTCACCGTCTCGGCCCTCGGCTCGGTGGGCATCGCGGGACTCGGCGGCGGCGCCACCTTTGCGGCCCTGGTCGTCCTGTCGGCGCTCAATCTGCCGGTGGCACTCGCGGGCTTGCTGATTTCGGTCGAGCCACTCATCGACATGGGCCGCACCGCGACCAATGTCAGCGGCTCGATGACGGCTGGCACCGTGACAAGCCGGTGGCTCCGCCAGTGGGACGCCGAGGTCTTCGCCACCGACCATGCCCCGTCGGGCACGAGCGTACTCGCCGACTGATACGCATGCGCGCGCGGGCCTGCACCGCAGGCTCTGCGGGCAGCCGCGCCCCCCACGTGCCACGCGGCCCCGTTGACCACACGACGCGCGGGCACCCACGCGGGCGCCAGGGCGTCTTACTTATTGTGACTGCCGTATCCAACGCACATCTGCCCGAGTCTGCCTCCCTCGACACCCTGTTCCAATCCGCACGCACCTGCTCAGAGTGGCGTCCGGAGCCCGTGGCTCCCGAGACCCTGCACGCGGTGTATGACCTGATGAAATGGGGGCCAACCGCCGCGAATTCCTGCCCGCTGCGCATCGTGTTCGTCACGACGCCCGACGCGAAGGCCCTGCTGCTGCCGGCGATGTCGGCGGGCAATGTCGAGAAGACGCGGACGGCTCCCGTGACGGCCATCCTGGCGCAGGACATGGCGTTCTACGACACACTGCCGCAGCTGTTTCCCCACGCCGATGCGCGGTCCTGGTACGCCGGACGCGAGGCAGCGATCGCCGAGACCGCCATGCGGAACAGCAGTCTGCAGGCGGGCTACTTCATCCTCGCGGCCCGCGCGGCGGGCCTCGATTGCGGCCCCATGTCGGGCTTCGATGCGGACAAGGTGAACGCCGCGTTCCTCGGTGATACCACCTGGCGCGTCAATTTCCTGTGCAACCTTGGCTACGGTGACCGGGCGGCCCTGCACCCGCGGCTGCCCCGGTTAGCGTTTGACGAAGCCTGCATCATCCGGTGATACGGCCTCCGGAGAGCGCAGGCTCCTGGGGGAGGGTGAGACATAGACCGTCGCGACAGATGGGCCCAGGCCTGACTGCTCGAGTCGCCGCGACTGCAGAGTGTCGCGTCCCGGCCTTTACGACACGGCGACACCCACATCGCGCCCTCCGAAGGGCCACGGAGGTCGCATGCGCCGAACCCGGTGACCACCTGTGTGGCACCGACCGGTGCGGCCATCCACGGACGCATCGCCGGCATCACGACGGTCAGGCCGCCACCGTCAGCGGTGACGTGCTGGTAAGCTTGTCGACGGCACCCGCCCCTTGCTCCTGAGGAGACCATGTCCGACACTCCGCATCCGACACCCGCTGATCCGACACTCGATCCGTTTGCCCTGGCCCGTGCGCTGTCAGGCCTGCACTTCATCGGGGGGCGGTATGTGCCGGCCACCAGCGGTCAGACATTTGCCGTGGTGAACCCGGCCACCGGCGACGAGGTGGCCCGCGCCGCCCTCGGCGACGCGGCCGACATCGACGCGGCCGTCGGCGAGGCTGCCCGCGCGCAGACAGCCTGGGCGCAGATGCCGGCCCGCAAGCGCGGGGCGCTGGTGCATCAGTGCTCGGCCATCCTCAAGGCGCACGCCGAAGAACTGGCGCGGCTGATCGCCCTCGAGACCGGAAAGGCGCTGCGCACCGAAAGCCGCGTCGAGGCCGGTGTAGTCGCCGACATCTTCGAGTTCTTCGGCGGGCTTGGCAGCGAGCTCAAGGGCGAGAGCGTGCCGTTCTCGCCGACGGTGCTCAGCGTCACCGTCCGCGAGCCGCTCGGTGTGGTGGGCGCCATCATTCCGTGGAACGTGCCGATGCTGCTGATGGCGCTCAAGATCGCGCCCGCCCTCGTCGCCGGCAATACCGTCGTCGTCAAGAGCGCCGAAGAGGCGCCGCTCACCGTGCTCCGCATCTGCGAGCTGCTCAACCGCGTGCTGCCCGCCGGGTGCTTCAACATGGTCAGCGGCTTCGGCCCCGAGTGCGGTGCGCCGCTTGTGAGCCATCCCCTGGTGAAGAAGGTGACCTTCACCGGGTCGGTCGAGACCGGCAGAATCGTTTACGCCACCGCGGCGCAGAAGCTGATTCCGGTGACGCTCGAGCTCGGCGGCAAGAGCCCGATGATCGTGTTCGCCGACTGCGACTTCGAGAAGACCGTCGCTGGCGCCATCACGTCGATGCGGTTCACGCGCCAGGGCCAGAGCTGCACCGCGGCCAGCCGCATCTATGTGGAACGGCCCATCTTCGATCGCTTCGTGGAGGCGATGACGACGAAAGTCAATGCCATGATCATGGGCGATCCGCTCGACGAGCGGACCGACATCGGCACCATCATCTCGACCGGCCAGTACGACAAGGTACGGGCATTCATCACCGAGGGGCAGGCGACGCCAGGCGCCACCGCTCACGTGTGCAGTACCATGCCGAAGGAAGCCGCCCTCGCCCGCGGCCTGTTCCTGCAGCCGGTCATCTTCACCGGCCTGACGAAGGACAGCCGCCTCGTCCGCGAGGAAATCTTCGGACCGGTCACCACCATCTTTCCCTTTGACGATGTGGAAGAAGTGCTGGCGGAGGCGAACGACAGCGAATACGGCCTGGCCGCGAGCCTGTGGACGAACAACCTCACGGTGGGCCTCTCGCTCGCACACCGCATCGAGGCCGGCCTCGTGCAGATCAACCAGAACCTCGTCGTGCAGGCCAACCTCAGCTATGGTGGCGTGAAGAGCAGCGGCCTCGGCAAGGAAGCCTCGCTGGAAGCCATGCTCGAGCACTTTACGCACAAGAAGACCATCATGGTGAACATCGGCTAGCCGCCGGTGGCCCCGTGAGCCCCCCGGCGAGCACAGACGGCTCGCCGGGTGCTGCCGGGGTCAGCGCTTGAGGC
>JBIIDF010000268.1:0-4173 GCA_044238535.1 Vicinamibacterales bacterium | reverse complement strand
GGTTCGCGGGCAGCGGGTTCTATCAGGCGCGTCCCCGCTGGGGCACGGCCAACAACTTCTTCTCGAATCTGGCCAACGTGCCGCTGCCGCAGACCTACTTCCACCTCGGTGGTGGCGGCTTCGGCGGTCCGATCATCAAGAACCGCACGTTCTTCTGGGGTTCGGTCGAAGGCTACGGTTCGAACACCACGCGCAACGGCGCGCTGCGCTTCCCGACCGCCCGTGAGCGCGCGGGCGACTTCTCGCAGTCGACCGACGCCGCAGGCAACCTCGTGGTGATCTACGACCCGCTCACCGGCAACGCCGATGGCACGGGCCGTACGCCCTTCCCGGGTAACGTGATCCCCGCCAACCGCCTCAACCCGGTGGGTCTGGCACTGGCCAAGAGCTATCCCAACCCGCTGCGTGAAGTGAGCAACGGCGCCCCGAACTTCGAGAGCACGGCCGAAATTGAAGACCGCGCGATGATGTACACGGGCAAGGTCGACCACAAGTTCACCGACAAGCTGTCGCTGACCGGGTTCTACCTCTACAACGCCACCGACGAGCCCTGCGCGAACTACTTCTCCCCCGGCCTGGCCGGCTCGTTCCGCAAGGTCGACCCCAACGAGTACCTGCTGGTGCGCCGCGTGAACATGGGCGCGATCAACAGCACGTGGCTGCCGAGCAGCAACACGGTGGTGACGTTCCGCTACGGCTTCACCAAGTTCATCGACGATGACACGGTTGCCGACGAGGCCCAGTTCGACCCCGCCAGCCTCGGGTTCAGCAACACGTTCCTGGGCCAGCAGCAGACCAAGAAGTTCCCCATCATCAACGCGACCGACTACGCGTCGCTCGGCCCCATTGACCCGACGCCGCGCAACTGGTACTCGCAGAGCGCCAACGCTACCGTCAGCCGTCTCGCGGGCAAGCACACCCTGAAGTTCGGCGCCGACTACCGCCTCATCGGTATCGAGACGCAGTCGTTCTCGGGCGGCGCGGGCGTGTTCCAGTTCGACCGCTACTTCACGTCGACGAACCCGCTGGCCAACGGCACGGCGACCTCGGGTAACGCCATGGCTGCCATGCTGATGGGCTACACATCGGGTCAGCCCGACAGCAGCCGCATGCAGGTGTCGACGCCGTTCAATGCGTTTGTCCACTACTTCGGTGGCTACGCGCAGGACGACTGGCGCCTCTCGCCGAAGACCACCGTCAACGTCGGCGTCCGCGTCGAACGTGAGACCGGCCTCCTCGAAGAGAACAACGCGTTCACCGTGGGCTTCGATCCCACCCTGAACCCCAACACGGCCGGCAACGGCGTGACGCTGGGCAACATCACCAACCCCATCACCGGGCAGCCCATTCGCGGCGGTCTGATGTATGCCGGTGTGAACGGCAACAACACGTTCCAGGGTGACCCCCTGGCCGTGAAGGTGTCGCCCCGCCTCGGCTTCGTGCACTCGTTCAGCCCCAAGACGGTGCTGCGTGCCGGCTACGGCATCTACTGGGCGCCCTGGAACTACCAGAGCGTGTCGTCGACCAACTACGGTCAGATCGGCTACACCCAGAACACCTTCCTGACGTCGCAGAACCAGTTTGTGCCCACGGCCAACCTGGCGAACCCGTTCCCGGGCGGCATCCTGTCGCCGGTGGGGAACTCCCTCGGTGCCATCGCGGGCGTCGGCGGTCAGATCGATGTGATCGACCAGAACAAGCGGGCGCCCTGGATTCAGCAGTACTCGTTCGACATCAACCGCGAGCTGCCGGGCAACATGGCCATCGGCTTCGAATACTCGGGAGCCACGGGCGTTGACCTCGGCCTCGGCGGTTCGAACGACGGCGTGCGCAACATCAACCAGGTGCCGGTCAGCGCGCTGTCGCGCGGCGCGGACCTGACGTCAACCGTGCCCAACCCGTTCTTCGGCCTGCAGCCGGTGACCATCAACGGTGTCCGCTTCCCCCAGGGGAAGAGCACGGGCAGCCCGACCATCCAGCTGCGCGAACTGCTGCGTCCCTACCCCCAGTTCGGCAACATCCTGGTGCGCCAGTCGACGCTGGGCAAGAGCCAGTACCACGCGGCGATTGTCAAGTTCGAGAAGCGCATGAGCAACGGCTGGGGCGGTCGCATCAACTACACCTACAGCCGCCTGATGGACAACCAGTTCGGTGAAACGAACTTCTTCGCCAACACCCAGGGCAACATGCAGGACGTGAACAACCTCGATGCGGAATACAGCATCGGGCTGCTCGACGTGCCGCACAAGCTGGTGTTCTCGCCCATCGTCGAACTGCCGTTCGGCGAAGGCAAGCGCTGGGCAACCAGCGGCGTGGGGAACGCCATCCTGGGCGGATGGACGCTGTCGTCCATCATCGCGCTGGAAAGCGGCTTCCCGACGGCCTACTGGGCCAACAACGCGTCGCAGAACTTCCAGCTGATGCGTCGTGCGAACATCATTAACGCCGATGCCGCCGAGACCGATGGGTCGCGGTACGACCGCATTGCGCCGCCGACCGGTGGTGGATGCGTCGCCGGTAACGACTGCGGCACGGGCCTGTGGCTCAACGCCGCCGCGTTCGCCCAGCCGGGCACCTACGAGAATGGCACGTCGGACCGCACCAACGGTGACATCCGGACGCCGCACCGCAACAACTGGGACTTCGTGGCCACGAAGAACATCAAGTTCGTGGGCAACGTCCGCGGCCAGATCCGCTTCGAAGTGCTGAACCTCACCAACACCGTCAAGGTCCGTGGACCGGTCACGGTGGTGGGTGCCAGCAACTTCGGCCAGATCCGCACGCAGTCGGGCTTCATGCGCCTGACCCAGCTGATGTTCCGCCTGAGCTTCTAGGGCGGATAGACGAGTGAAGGTGACGGGCCGGGGCCAGTGCCCCGGCCCGTTGCTTGTACGGTACGATTTCCGAAGCATGTCGGGTCTTTCTCTCCACCGCCACGGTCGCGTCGTTGCTCTGGTCCTGCTGGCCTGCGTCGCTGGGGCCAGCCGACCGCAGGCCACGCAGGCGCCCAGCGGACAATCGGCACCGGCCAAGGGCACCTCGACACCCAGGACGCCGTCGGCGATTCGCACCCTGCGGGCCCTCCCCTCGTTGGGGTCGCTCAGTTTTCCCAACTCCGGGGCAGCCGCCGCTCAGACGCCCTTCCTGCGCGGTGTCGCCTGGCTACACAGCTTCGGGTACGAAGACGCCATCGAACAGTTTCAGGCGGCCCAGAAGGCAGACCCGTCGTTTGCGCTGGCCTATTGGGGGGAGTCGCTTGCGCACAGTCAGCCCCTCTGGTTCGGCGAAGACCCCACGAAAGGCCGCGCGGCACTGGCCAAGTTGGGACCCACGCCAGCGGCGCGTCAGACGAAGGCCCGGACGCCGCGAGAGCAGAGTCTGCTGGCTGCCGTCGAGGAACTCTGGGGCACGGGAGATACGCGTGCACGCGGACAGAGGTATTCGGCAGCCATGGCGCGCCTGGCGCAGGCATACCCGGCGGACGATGAAATTCAGTTGTTCTATGCGCTGAGCCTGCTAGGGGTGCTGCCGCGTGGTGACCAGTCGGTCCCCATGCGTCAGAGGGCCGGCGCCATTGCTGAGTCCGTGTTTGCGAAGAACCCGAATCACCCCGGAGCGGCGCACTACATCCTGCATGCGTACGACCACGGCAGTCTGGCGGCTCGCGGTCTGACCGCCGCACGGTCGTACGCGACCATCGCGCCCGCCGTGAGTCATGCGCTGCACATGCCCGCTCACGCGTTCATTCAGCTGGGCTACTGGGACGAGGCCGCAGAGGCCGACCGTGCGTCGTGGGATGCCTCGGTCCAGTGGGCAGCCCGTCGGCGGTTGCCCAACACCATGCGTGATTTCCACAGCCTGACGTGGCTGCACTACGCCTGGACGCAACAGGGACGCTTCCGAGAAGCGGCCGGCGCTCTGGTGCTGGTCGACGAGGCGCTCCGGTCTGCGAAGCCGACGGACCAGATCGGCGGGCACCAGTACATGGATAGCGTCATCGGCCGCGGCATCGGGCCCGAGGCGCTGAAGAACGACCGCGGGTCGATGCGCGCACGCTACATCATCGAATCGGCCCGATGGTCGGAGATGCAGGGCCAGACGACCTTTGACGGCATTGATGAACTGTTCGCGCTGGGCTTCAGTGCGGTGAAGCTGGGCGATGCGGCTCGGGTC
>JBIIDF010000266.1:0-4200 GCA_044238535.1 Vicinamibacterales bacterium | reverse complement strand
TCACCGAGGTCAACACTGCCCTCAAGGACAGCCCGCAGGACCTCAATCAGCGTCCCCACGACGCATGGATGATCAAGGTTGCCCTCGCCGACGGTGGAGCGATGGTCGAGCTGATGGATGCGGCGGCGTATGCGGAGGTCGCCAAGTAGTGCGCCCATTCCCGCCCCTCGATACGTTCGCACCGAGACATATCGGTCCGCGCGACGCCGACCGCGAGGCCATGCTGGCCACCGTCAAGGCCCCCACACTCGATGCCCTGATAGACGAGGTGATCCCGGAGGCCATCCGTCTCGCGCGACCGCTGCAGCTGCCCGACGCCGAAAGCGAGTCGACGTACCTGGCCCGGCTCGAGTCCATCGCGGCCCTGAACAAGGTATACCGCTCCTTCATCGGGCTCGGCTACCACGACACGCTCACGCCGAGTGTGATTCGCCGCTGCATCTTCGAGAACCCGGGGTGGTACACGCCCTACACGCCGTATCAGGCGGAAATCGCGCAGGGGCGCCTCGAGTCGCTGCTCAATTTCCAGACAATGGTCACGGATCTGACGGCCATGCCCGTGGCCAATGCGTCGCTGCTGGACGAGGGCACAGCGGCCGGTGAAGCGATGACCCTGCTGCACCGCATGCAGAGCCGGAAACTGGGCGACGCGGCCGGGGTGTTCCTGGTGTCTGACCGGGTGTTCCCCCAGACGCTCGCCGTCCTGCAGAGCCGTGCGGAGCCCCTCGGCATCGAGCTCCGGGTGGGCCCGGCTGATGCGTTCGCGCTCGACGACCCGCTGGCGTTTGGCGCGCTGGTGCAGTATCCGGATGAAGCCGGGCGTATCGACGACCTGCGGCCCTTCATCAACCGTGCGCACCAGTCCGGTGTGCTGGTGGCCGTCGCCACCGACCTGCTCGCGTTGACGGTGCTGACACCGCCGGGTGAGATGGGCGCCGACATCGTGCTCGGCAACTCACAGCGGTTCGGGGTGCCGCTGGGGTACGGCGGTCCACACGCCGCATTTTTTGCCACGCGTCAGGACTACGTGCGTCACATTCCAGGACGCATCATCGGCGTCTCCATCGACGCTAACGGCCAGCAGGCCTACCGCATGGCACTGCAGACCCGCGAGCAGCACATCCGGCGCGAGAAGGCGACGTCAAACATCTGTACCGCACAGGCGCTGCTGGCCAACATGGCGGCGATGTACGCGGTCTACCATGGTCCGGACGGACTCACGGCCATCGCCCGGCGTGTGCACCAGATGACCCGCAGCGTGGCGCACGTCGCGCAGTCGCTGGGCTACACGCTGGCGCACACGGCCTACTTCGACACGCTTCGACTGGACGCCGACGCCGCCGTCGTGGCTCGCGTGCACGCGGCCGCCGCTGCCCACGGCATCAACTTCCGGAAGGCCTCGGACACATCGTTCGGCATTGCGCTCGACGAAACCGTCACCGTCGCCGACCTCGAATCCATTGCCGCCATCCTGGCGGCCGGCGTGGGGGCCTCCGCCCCGGCCATCACCGCCCCTGCAGACGCCCCGCTGTCGGGTGTGCCTGCGGCGCTGCATCGCACGTCTGCCTTCCTGACGCACCAGGTGTTCAACAGCCACCGGTCGGAAACCGAGATGCTCCGCTACATCCGCACGCTCGAGCGGCGCGACATCGGCCTCGATGTGTCGATGATTCCGCTGGGCTCCTGCACGATGAAGCTGAATGCCGCGACCGAAATGTATCCGGTGTCGTGGCCGGCGTTTTCAAAGCTGCATCCGTTCGTCCCGGCCGATCAGGCGGCGGGCTATCACCAGATCTGTCGTGAACTGGAAGCGGCACTGTGCGAAGTCACGGGCTTCGCCGCCGTGTCACTGCAGCCCAACTCCGGAGCACAGGGCGAGTTTGCCGGGTTGGCCGTCATTCGGGCGTATCACCAGTCCCGCGGCGAGGGCCATCGCGACGTGGTCCTCATTCCCGCATCGGCACACGGCACCAATCCCGCCAGCGCCATCATGGCCGGCTTCCGGGTCGTGGTCATCAACACGGCCGCCAACGGCAATGTCGACGTCGATGACCTCAAGGCCAAGGCCGCCAAGCACAGCCACCAGCTGGCAGGCCTCATGGTGACGTACCCGTCCACGCACGGCGTCTTCGAAGACAGCATCGTCGACATTTGCAACACGGTGCACGCCCACGGCGGGCAGGTCTACATGGACGGCGCGAACATGAACGCGCAGGTCGGACTCACCAGCCCGGCGTCCATCGGCGCGGACGTCTGCCACCTGAATCTGCACAAGACCTTTGCCATCCCGCATGGCGGGGGAGGGCCCGGCATGGGGCCCATCGGGGTCGCCGCCCATCTGGCGCCCTTCCTGCCGAGCCATCCCCTGGCCACGGTGGGTGGTGCGCACGGCATTCCCGCCATCTCGGCGGCCCCGTGGGGCAGTGCCTCCATCCTGCTGATTTCGTACGGCTACATCCGCCTGCTGGGGGGGCAGGGCATGACCGACGCCACACGGATGGCCATTCTGAACGCCAACTACATCAAGGCGCGGCTCGAAGGGCACTATCCCGTGCTGTACACCCGTGACAACGGACGCGTGGCGCACGAAATGATCTTCGACCTGCGCGGATTCAAGAGCCGAGGGGTCGACGAAACCGACGTCGCCAAGCGCCTGATGGACTACGGATTCCATGCGCCAACCGTATCGTTCCCCGTACCGGGCACACTGATGGTGGAACCGACCGAGAGCGAATCGAAGGCGGAAATCGACCGCTTCTGTGACGCCCTCATCTCCATTCGGCAGGAAATTGAAGAGGTGATCACAGGCGCCGTTGACGCCCGTGACAACGTCCTCAAGTGGGCGCCGCACACAGCGGCGGCCATCGGTGCTGATGACTGGCCGCACAGCTATGCCCGGGAAAAGGCGGCATATCCGCTGCCCTGGGTGCGGGCGCAGAAGACGTGGCCGACCGTGGGGCGCATCGACAATCCCTACGGCGACCGCAACCTCGTCTGCATTTGTCCGCCGATGGAAAGCTACGCCTAGTGCGCGTCCTGTCCACCGCGCAGATGCGCGAGGCCGACAGGGCCACCATTCATGACCTCGGCATTCCCTCCATCGTCCTGATGGAGAATGCCGGGCGTCAGGTGGCGGCGGCCCTCGAGGCACACTTCAGCGACGAGGCGCCACTGCGCGTGGCGGTGCTGAGCGGTCGGGGCAGCAACGGAGGGGATGGCAGCGTCGCCGCCCGCGTCCTCCATCAGAGTGGACACCAGGTGTCCGTGTTTCTCATCGGCACCGTCAGCCAGGTCACCGGTGACGCGCGCCTGAATCTCGACATCCTCGGGCGCCTGCATGTACCGGTGTTCGAGGTCGGCTCGGCTGGCGATTGGGAACTCCATGCGCCAGCGGTCACGGCCCACGATGTCATCGTTGATGCGCTGTGCGGCACCGGACTCTCCGGACCCTTGTCTGGCCTGTTCGCGTCCGTCGTGGAGGATGTGAATGCGGCCACGGTCCCGGTGGTGGCGATTGACCTGCCGTCGGGGCTGAGCGCGGACACCGGCGAGATCCCCGGGCCTGCGATCGAGGCGGTTCTCACCGTGACGCTCGCGGCCCCGAAACTGCCGCTGCTGCTGCCGCCGGCGGAGCAGCTGGCCGGTGACATCGTCATCGCAGACATCGGCATTCCCGACGAGGTCATGGCATCAGTCGCCGGTGAGTACACGACGTTTCTCTCCAGGGACGCGTTACGCCCGATGGTGAGTCCGCGACCCGCAGACTCTCATAAGGGCGACTACGGACGCGTCCTGATCGTGGCCGGTTCGGTCGGAAAGACGGGGGCCGCCGTCCTGGCGGCGCGCGGTGCGCTACGGTCTGGCGCGGGCCTGGTCACGGTGGCGTGCCCCGAGCGGTGCCTGCCCCTGGTGGCCACGCAGGGCCTCGAGTTCATGACCATGGCGCTGCCCGAGCATCCGGAGGGCGGATTGGATCCGGCCGCCGTGGAACGAGTGCTGGAGGCCGAGGCCGACGTCATCGTCATCGGTCCAGGACTCGGGCGTGAACGCTCCACGCAGGACGTCGTGCGCAGCGTAGTGGAACGCAGCGGCACCCCGATGGTGCTCGATGCCGATGCGCTGTTTGCCTTCGCCGGCGCCGCCAGTGCATCGCTGGCCGGCAGCGACGAACGTGTGCGGATCATCACGCCGCACGCCGCT
>JBIIDF010000265.1:0-4231 GCA_044238535.1 Vicinamibacterales bacterium | reverse complement strand
GTGAATCCCAATCCGAATGGCGGTGCGCCACCCATGACGCAGGCCGTCCAGTCCGGCAACCAGCACGAGCGCGACGAGCATGCTCCCCCAGGCTGCTCGCGACTGGCTGATCGCCACGCCCATGGCCAGGACCGCCGTCGCCGTGAATGGCAGGACGCGTGCGCGCAGCGTGCCCTGGTGCGTTGTCAGCCTGTGCAGGGCGAAGAGCACAGCGGGAATCAGGAATGGGCCAAAGACATTCGGATCCTTGAAGAACCCTCGCCCTCGTTTGAACTGGAGCAGCATTGGCAGCGGATTGTCAGGGGCGAAGAAGGCGTACAGCGTGGGCAGCGTTGTGAGCAGGGCCGCGCAGAGATAGGCGGTGACAACGGACCGCCAGAACGTCTGGTCGTCGTCCCGGCCGAGTTGCACTGTGGCCATCCAGGCAAGTGCCAGATACACAGTGATTGCCAGGTAGCGGAGGCCCTGTGCCAAGTTTCCCGCCGCCGAGAGCGAGACTACGTTGGCGACGACCAGCACCGCAATCCCCAGCAGCGGAAGGCCGGGGAGATTCGGCATACGACGACCGACGACCAGCCACAGACCGGTGACGGCGATCAGTGCCGCCATCAGCAGGTCTGTCGGCGCGGGTTCCCTCATGACGAAGGCCCCTGTGGCCACGGCCAACCCGAAGAGGCCGCGCCGAAGTCGCAGCGTGTACCGCCCCACCCGCCCGGTCGGCGTTGCCACCGCGGTCACGTCCCTAGTCGCGACCATCATAGGCTCCCCGCGCTCGCGCGCGCTCTCTCGAGTCGCTCTCACGGCCGTGTTCCCCAAGGATCTGGTCGTAAATGCCCCGCATCTGTTCCAGCACAACAGCGCGGCTGTACGCCTGCGCTGTCCGATAACCGGCGCGCCCCATGGCCGCAGCCTCGCCGGGGTTGTCCAGCAGTCGAAGCATCGCTGCCGACGTCGCGTCATGGTCGTCGAGGCCCACGACCAGACCGTTGACACCGTGGGTGACCAGGTCACGATGGCCGCGGGTCTCCGAGACCACCACGGGCCTGCTGGCGGCCATGGCCTCCAGCACGTTCAGTGGCAGGCCCTCACGTCGCGACGTCGACACCAGGAGGTCGGACACCAGGACAAGGTCCCGGACATCACGACGGAATCCCAGGAACCGCACGTGCTGCGCGAGGCCCAATGAGCGGGCCTCCGCCTCCAGCCGCGAGCGTTCGCCGCCCTCGCCTGCCACGAGCCAGCGGACATCGGGATGGCGTTGGACGACGGTGGTCATGCTCCGCAGGACCTGCCGCTGATTTTTGTTGGCGTTCAGTTCTCCCACGCTCAGCACCACGGGGCTTCCCGGGGGCACACCGAGATCGCCGCGCAGTCGCATCAGCGATGCGCTGGCGGCCACCGTGCTCACGGGCTCCCCGAGGTCAACCCCGACCCCGCTGGTCCGGTAGACACGCCCTCCCGGCCGCACAGGAAAGGTCGAGGCGCGGGCATGGTCTTCGGGGTTGATGGTGATGAGACCGTCGGTCAGCCTGGCGAGCATCCATTCCATCGGGAAGTACAGCATCCAGTTCTGCGCCGGGGCCCCTTCCCAGAAATGAAACCCGTGCGCCGTGTACACCACAGGCCGCGTGCCCTGCACGGCCGCAGCGATGCGCCCAAGCGCTGCCGCGACAGGGGTGTGCACGTGCACCAGCGCGTAGTCCTGCGCTGACAGCAGCCGGACCATGCGGGCCAGCGCGAGCACGTTGGTCGGATGCAGTGGCCTCCGGGAGAAGGGCAGATCCCATACCTGGTCGGCCACGGCGGCCACGGCGGGCCGCAGATGGTCTGGCGCGGCTGCCGCATGCACTTCGAATCCTGCCGATTGCAGGAGTTCCAGGAACGGAAGGTGAAAGTGTGCCAGATGGGAATAGACCGTCGCCAGAAAGAGCACGCGTCTGTTCCGGGGACCGTCCATGTGCTGTGGCTTCACGTTCACTTGATGCTTCGGCAGGTCGGTTGGGGTGGCGCGGGGACGATCATACGCTGGACTCGGGCACGCACACCGCCCGACTGGCTGGTCCCGAGCGGAATCACCTTCCGGGAACCGGCTGCATGGGCTGCCCCGTGATGGCGCCAGCCTTCATCCCAGAGACGCAGGCGCCGCGACGGCTCACACGCCAACTGGTTTGCTTTGAGTATCAATACTCAAGTATAACTGCTCTCGAACAGTCCGCCGCCGCGACCACATCCATCACGTGCGCGCCTTGGACTCGGCCTCCCGCCAGGCACGCCCCAGGGCAACCCGATGCTGACGCGGCTGGACGGCAGCGGTCCTGGGTGCTCCGGAACGCCAGTCACCGCATGGACAGGGCCTGGAGGATACAGGCATGAACCTTGAATCGACACCGAAGTCTTACGTTCCTCTCTGGTTGCTGTTGGCGGTGTCGGTGTTCTGGACGGTCGATCTCTATCTGCGATCCATCGATGACTTCACCGAGGTTGACACGGGCGTGTTCGTCCTCTTCACGGGGGGAGCGCTGGCCCTGCAATCCCTCGCCTATGCTGGCGCGCGGAGGTGCTGGCCCCAAGGGGCACAGGCTCGGCTGTGCGCCAGCCTCTTCATGCTGTGCAACGTGACCTCACTGCACCTGATGTTCAGATGGTCAGTGCTGCATGCCCGATGGGCCGTCCTCCTTCCGGCGGCGATGCTGGCGTTTCTGATCGCCGATTCGGTCAACCGGATGGTGGAGCAGCTTCGGACGGTGCGATGGTTCGCGGTGGCCCTTCCCCTGGCAGCGACCGTGATTCTCGGGAGCGTGCACACCTGGAGCCAGCACCGTGACGCTGCGCTGTCAGCCGCGGGTGGTCGCCCGCTCCCGACGGGACTGCGGGCCGTCGACTTCGTCCACACGCCCAATGTCTATTTCGTCGGGTTTGAATCGATGCAGCCGCAGCCCGTGCTGGAGAAATACCTGGGATATCGATCCTCGCCGCTGACCCCACTTATTGACGCACCGGAATTCCGCCGCTTCCGGAACGTCTTCTCGGAGGGGGCGTCCACCAAGGACAGTCTGCACGCGATCCTGGCGCTTGACCGGTCCTACGCAGATGTCCTTGGCCATTCGGGGTTGAGCGGTAACGCGGCCAGTCCCTTACTGCAGATCTTCAAGCACAACGGCTATACGACCCATACGTTTTACGTGGACTCGTACATGGGCGCCCGGCAAGGACCGTTCGTCGATGACTACACAATCGGACCGGGCTACTCGGCCTGTCTATCACTGTCACTGGCGCAGCAACGCTGGTCACTCTTTGGGATGTGCTTTCTGGGGAAGCCGCTTCGGCCCTTCCTGCAGATGGAATCGAAACCGGCAGCGTCGGGCTTCGATTTGCTGCTGTCCACCATCGACGGCATCTCTCAGCGCCAACAGGGGCCGCAGTTCTTCTTTGGTCATGCGCCACCGCTCGGTCATACCTCCATGGACTTCAGGCAGGGCCCAGGACCCACCACGAAGTTTGCCCGGGCATACGCGACCATGAGCCAGCGAGCGGCGGATAATCTCCAGCGCCTCGTTGCCCTGATCAGGAACCAGGATCCCACCGCTCTCCTGTTCGTGTTCGGCGACCATGGTATCTGGCTGTCGCGGGGGCAGGACATGGCGAGTGATCCGACATTTTTCGTGCAGGATCGCTATGCCGTTCTCGCCGGCGTCTATCCTGCCGACCGATGCGCTTCCACGTTTGCGCAAGTGGAGTCTGTCGGGTTCACGACCACAACGGAAATCGCACGATTGATCATCCGCTGCCTTGCCGATGGGGCTGACCCCTTCACGAAGCATTACGACTATTCCCGAAATTCCGACGGTATCGAATACCCAAGATTCCTTTACGAGTAATCGTTCATCCCCCTCCGCTATGAACCTGCGCGGACCAGCGCGCCCAGTGCAAGGCACCCGTGGGTTGCGGTTGAGAATCAGGCATGATTCTTGACAATGCGCACGTGCGCCGGACATTCTGATTTCCGAGCCATCAGGGACTATCCTGCCGCTCGTGGTCTCTCAACCGGGCATTGATCCGGAACACCACGCTGGCATGGCACATGCCTTCGTTCGGGTGTCGCGGGCGCTGGGCATGACGTCGCCCGCGAGGCGCGCGCTGTGTGTCGCCCTGTGTGGCGGCGTGACGTTCCTGTTACTGTTTCACCTCGGCTACTTACGCATCGACAGCGACTACTATCAGCTGCGTGATG
>JBIIDF010000264.1:0-4244 GCA_044238535.1 Vicinamibacterales bacterium | reverse complement strand
GCTACACTGGTAGCTGTGTTCGCGAGAGCGACCGCCGTGGGGGCGACCTGGCTTCGACGGGGGATCGGGATCGTGGAGCGCGTGCCGAGGATTCCATCTTCTCCTCGTTAAACTGTGGTGGAAACCAACGTAACTGCGGAAGCAGACTACGCTCTCGCTGCTTAATAACCAGTGAGCGGTGGCCCTGAAAGTGCCTGCGATTCAGGAATCACCGTCATTTAGTGGGCTGGTCCTCTGGTGCCGCGCTGACGCCGGGGGATGAGATTTATCAGGGCTAGCGGCCGGGGCGTTTGGCTCCGTTCAGAACCGGTCGCAACATCAGAATGGAGACACGCACGTAGGGTTCTGCGACGACGGTTTCTCGGACGCGGGTTCAACTCCCGCCGCCTCCACCACTTTCCTCTTCCTCCGACGCGCCACCGCCCGACGCCTGCGCTACCTGAGGAGGGCCACCCGGTGCGCTCGCGCCCGGCCGCTCAGAATCCGACGCCGACCAGCGTACCGCCCCCGGGCAGGTCGATGTCGCGTCCCAGAAAGACGCCGCCCGTGACGCCGTGGGTCGGCGCCGGACGGGCCACGGATTTTCGACCTGAGGGGCCCTGGATTCACCGTGTGGTGGCCGGTCCGTGAACCCTTGCCCCAAACCCCATCACTCCGCCAGCGCCTTCAGCAATGCGTCGCGCCCATCCTGATAGAACTCGATATCCAGCTTCGTTGCCATCTCGTCCGACAAGTCGAACAACTGACGCCGGCAAGACACGGGTAGCAGCAGGGCCTTGGCACCCTTCTCCACCGAGATTTCTGCCAGCGTCACCGCGTTGTGAATGGGCTCGATGGTGCCGCCGAGCGTCACCTCGCCGACGACGACCAGGCCGCCGCGGACAGACTTTTTCAGGAGCGCGCTAGACAGTGCGATGAGCGCGCCGATGCCGGTCTTCGCGCCGGCCTTCGCGGCGTCAAAACCTCGCAGCTGAACCGAGAACTCATGAGACCGCGGATCACGGTCACCGACAAGCTGCTGCGCCCGGGCATAGAGGTTCTGCTCGGCACAACGAATGGACTCCTTGAATGCGGCCGGTACCGGGTTATTCAGCACCCGAACACCGCTCCCCGGCCCTTCATTGACCTCGAGCCGGAAGAGGCCGGGATGCTCTTCGTCCCCGCCCGGGCTGAGCACCCAGACCTGGCCACACTCGAGTGGCTCGTCACCGATGCCACTCTGGCTCTGAAGCTCTGGCGTACTGACGAATTTTTCGACGCCCTCCGTGCCCAGGGTATAGCTGAAGTGGGTGTTGCGGAACTCCGCAGCACCGATACGCTTCTGCTGCTCTTTTACTCTGCGGCGCACTTCCAACGCCAGGCGCATAGCCCACTCGAGGTCTTCGTCGCTGACCTCCATGTCCGAGCCGGGATACAGCAGCTTCAACAGACCGCTCACGGTCTTGTTCACGCCGTTGAGGTCTCGGCCCGACAGCGCCCCCCCCCACCGCACACGGCCTTGCAGCGTAGATATCCGACTCTGGTTGCGCAGCTGCGTGAAGCACTCAGAGAGGAAGTCGCTCACCAGTCCAAAGTGCGAGGTGAACAAGGTCGGGTTCAGCTTCGGGACATCCCAGCCTGGCAAGAAGCAGTGAATGCGGTCCATGAATGCCGTGTCGTCGCGCATCTCTGGCGGCAACGGCCCAAAGAGGTGGCCGATGCGCTGCTGATGCTCCACATCGACGTCGAAGTTGCCAACGAGCACAATGGAGCCGTCTGCCCGAATACTCTCCTTGCCCCGAGAGAATTCGCCGCTCTCCATGTAGCCCTTCATGATATTGACACCGTCCTTCTGGTCGAAGGACACGCCGGACACCTCGTCGAAGCACACCACGTCGTACTGGCAGACCAGGCCGCGTTGACCGCTGGCGTTGTTGACGAACATGCGCGCCACGGTCGCCTTGCCACCGGAGATGAGGTGGGCATAGGGCGATACCTGCTGGAACAGGTGCGACTTGCCCGTGCCCCGAGGGCCCAGTTCCACCATGTTGTAGTTGCGTTCGACGAACGGCACCATCCGCAGCAGTAGCGCGTCTTTGCCGCGCTCCGGCAGGGTCTCGGGTTCGAAGCCGACGCTGCGCAGCAGCAGGTCGCGCCACTCGGTCGTGGAAAACTGTTGACGTCCCTCGGCCAGAACGTCCAGCACCTCACGTTTCGAGAGCTGGATGGCCCGAAGCGCCTCGATACCGAAAGGGCGTCCGCCCTTTTCCTGCGCAATCGACGCGTCGTAGCCCAGGGTCACCTCGGCGTAGAAGCCGCCGGTGAGCATGCGCTCATTTTCCGTGACCATTTCAGGCGTCAGCCGTACGTCCGTGAGACGCAGGCTGGGCAAGGTGGCGATGTAAGAGTCGGTCTTCGAGTCGAGGCGCGCCGTGACGATGTCAATGATCTTCACGGCGCCAGCCTCGCGGGCACGGGCCTTGAAGAGCTCCTCTTCCCCAGCTTTGACCGTTCGCGACGCCAGCTGCCGCTGGACGATCTCTAGCCCCTCCTGGATCTCCGCTTCGTCGATGGTGGCGCAGTAGCGGCCCAGCAGGAACTCGACGACGTACGTGGGCACCGGGAACTGGCGACTGAACGTTCGCACCAGGTCTTTGCGTACCACGTAGCCTTCGAAGGCAGCGGTTGCCTTCCTGTCCAAATCGTCGAGTTGCATCGTCAATCGCCAATCGCGACCTGTCTGGAGCCGGTCGATCGCTTTGCTGTTTTGTACCTCGGTGCCAGGTCACGAGGACACAGCATCACACCACACCTGGCGGCACTCAGCCGCCCACCGTCGTCGCCTGCTTCTGCAACACCTGGCCCTCGGATCCCAGAATGACGACCACCGCTGCTGCGCCCAGGTTGTCGTGGTCGGCCACTGCCACGCTGGCTTTGCCGGCCTCCAAAGGTTTGACGCTGGCCACCAGACTGGATGACGCCAGCGCGGGCTTCGTGCGCACGTCCACCGTCAGGCCGGCCGACGAGCTGTCCACCTCAACGGCGCAGCGCAGACCTTTCCAGATTACCGCTGTGATAGTGACCTGGAGGATCGCCGCCGGCGCAGCCGCCACAAGATCCAATACCGGCACCAAGCATTCTTGCAGACTCAGGCCACCGTGCGCGTAGTCAGCGCCAGCGATGAATGATGATACGCCGGGCGCGTATGCCACCTGGACATCCTTACACCAGTCCCAGCCGAAGGTGAGCGGCGTGCCGTGTGCCGTATCTTTGAGGACGGCGCAGCGCCCCCATCGGGTCTCGGCCTGGTGTTTGGGCAGGTCCGACTTCGGCAAGCCACCGGGAACCAGTAGCCAGCCGTGGTCTGTGACGATGCGCACCCGGCGCCACCCTGCGTCGCACAGTTCTTGCACCCGTTCGACCACCGCAGACAGCTGGGCATCCACGTCCCGCGCGAGGCGAACGCCGTGCTCGTGGCCGTAGTGGTCCAGGTCGCCCGACTCCGTCCAGGCGCATCCGCTCGGGTCACCGGTTTCGTGTGTGTCCAGCGGCTGCACGCCGTTGTCGGTCAGCAGCTTCCTGAAGTTGTGGCCAGAGAGCGGTTTGCCGTCTGCCGCAACACGGGGCTGAAACTCCACGTCCTCAGTCATGCCGGATACCAGCCCCGCCACTGGCGAGCACCACGCCTTGCCGGATGCCGTGACCGACGGCATGCTGGTCCACCGGGCCGCCATGGTCGTGGTGCCCAGGCCATCCAGCTTGGCGCGCAGCCGCTGGGCGACGTCATACCGCAGACCATCCACGAACACCGTGCATGTGCCTGTATCAGTTGCTGCGTCCGATGCCGCCTGCAGCGCTGGCATGCCCCCCACCTTTCTCACGGCATCCTGCAGTCGCTTGGCCGCTTCCTCCAGCCAGGGCAGGTAGACGGCGCGCACAGCGGTGCCCACGACATCAGTGTCTGCCTTGGTATGCACAGCGCCCATGGCCAGCGTGGCCGCCTCGTCCACACGCCACCCGGACTGCTGGTAGCTTGCCGCCAGCTCCGACGGCGTTGAGCCGATGGGTGCCGTTGCGCTCAGCTCAGCCAGGCGGGCAAGATGCTCCAGCGCTTGAGCCAGGGGCGACTGCCCCATGCAGGACCACAACCAACCCCGGCGCGCGCCGTGCTCCTTCTCGGCAGCAGCGATGGCAGTGCGGGCCTGGGCGGCATCCATGGCTGCACAGCCAGACAGCGCGTGTCGCAGGCTCGCCTCGCCTTGCTC
>JBIIDF010000263.1:0-4255 GCA_044238535.1 Vicinamibacterales bacterium | reverse complement strand
CTGGTGCGTACGCTGGTCGACCTCGAGGCGCTGACGGGCGTCAGCACCCCGGTGACGCTCGGTCCACTGGTGGCGGCCGCGGCGAAGCCTTTTGCGGAGGGCGGCACCGGCGATGCGTCAGGCGACGCCGACCTGTGGCGGTTCCTGGTCGAGCGGCTGCGCTATGTGCTCGAGCAGCGCGGTTACGACGTGCGCAATGTGCGCGCGGTGACGCACGGGGACCCGGCGGCGCTCGCACCGGCGGCGGCACTTCGGCGGCTGGCCGTGCTGGCGACCGTGGCCGACTCGGCCGACTTTCGTCAGCTGGCGACGCTGTTCAAGCGGGTGCGCAACATCGTGGCGAAGAACGCGCCCGAGGGGATGGCCGCCCTGCATGCCGCAGGGGCGCCGCTCGAGAGTATCCTGACAGAGGAGGCTGAACGGGCGTTGTGGGCCCAGTATCAGCAGTGCGCGCCCGGCATCGCCGCGGCGGCAGCGGGCGGAGACCGGCTGCAGGAGGCGTTCGAACGCTGTGCCCGACTGGGGCCCGCCGTCGCACGCTTCTTCGATGATGTGATGGTGATGTGCGATGACCCCGCGCTGCGCATGGCGCGGCTGCGGGTCGTCTTCAGCATCGAGCAGCTGGTGCTCCAGCTGGCCGATGTGTCCGAAATCGTTTCTCAGGAGTAACGCAGGCATGGCGAAGACAGCGGCACGACGAGCGACCCGGAAGACCGGCGCAGCAACAGGCAGGACAGGCGCGCGCGCCTCGGCGGCGAAGAAGTACATCTACTTCTATGGCAATGGCAAGGCCGAAGGCCACCGCTACATGAAGGACACGCTCGGGGGCAAGGGCTCGGGTCTCGCCGAGATGACCAACGCCGGGCTGCCCGTGCCTCCGGGCTTCACGATTTCGACCGACGTCTGCAACCTCTACTACCGTGACCACGGCAAGCTGCCGCCGGCCATCGACGAGGAAATCGCGCTGCACGTGCGTCGTCTCGAGAAGGCCGCGGGCGCCACACTGGGGTCGACGGCAAATCCGCTGCTGGTCTCGGTGCGCTCGGGGGCCAAGTTCTCGATGCCGGGGATGATGGATACCATCCTCAACCTCGGCCTCAATGACGCCTCGGTCGAAGGGCTGAAACGCCGCACGCAGAATGGCCGTTTTGCCTTCGACAGCTACCGCCGCTTCATGCAGATGTTCGGTTCGGTGGTGCTCGAGATTCCCAAGCCCGAATTCGAGCACGAGTTCGAGCGCATCAAGCACGAGCAGGGAGCCGCGGTCGACACCGACCTCACCGAAGACGGGCTGCGCCTGGTCGTCGAGGCCTACAAGGCCCTCGTGCGCCGCAAGACGGGCAAGCCGTTTCCGCAGGACCCTCGCGAACAGCTCACCATGGCACGCAACGCCGTGTTCCGTTCGTGGAACAACCCGCGCGCCCGCGAGTATCGCCGTATCTATGACATTCCGGACAGCATCGGCACGGCCGTGAATGTGCAAATGATGGTGTTCGGCAACACCGGCAACCGTTCGGGCACGGGCGTGGGCTTCACGCGCAATCCGGCCACCGGTGAGCACAAGTTCTTCGGCGAGTTTCTCATCAACGCCCAGGGCGAGGATGTGGTCGCCGGCATCCGCACGCCGCAGCCGATCAGCCAGCTGGCGCGCGTGATGCCTAAGGCGTATGCGCAGCTCCGCGCGATCACCACGCGCCTCGAGAAGCACTACAAGGACATTCAGGATTTCGAGTTCACGATTCAGGACGACCAGCTCTACATGCTGCAGACCCGCAGCGGCAAGCGTACCGGCTACGCCGCTGTGGTGATTGCGACCGATCTGGTGAAGGAGCGCCTCATCACCCCGAAGGAAGCGCTGCTGCTGGTCGATCCGGAAGCGTTGTCGCAGCTGCTCGCCCCGGGTTTCGATCCGAAGGAATGGAAGGCGCTGCCCGTGGTCACACGCGGTCTGCCTGCCTCGCCGGGTGCTGCCTGTGGTCAGGTCGTGTTCACGTCCGAGGACGCGGTCGAGTGGTCGCACAAGGGCAAGGCCGTCATCCTGGTCCGGCGCGAAACGGCGCCGGATGACATCAATGGCATGTGGGTGTCGCAGGGCATTCTCACCGCCACCGGCGGCATGACCTCCCACGCGGCGGTGGTCGGTCGGCAGATGGGCAAGCCCTCGGTCGTCGGTGCCGAGAAGCTCGTGATCGACGAGAAGGCCCGCACGGCCACCATCGGCGGGCAGCTCGTGCGCGAAGGCGACTACGTGGCCTTCGACGGCCTCACTGGCGAGGTCAAGATCGCCCGCGTGTCGTCGCAGCCCAGCGAGATTCTGCAGGTCGTGGCCGGGCGCCTGAGCCCGAAGAAGTCCGATATCTACCAGCGCTTCGTGCAGCTGCTCGGCTGGGCCGACAAGGTCCGCACGCTCGGCGTGCGCGCCAACGCCGACCAGCCCGACCAGGCCGAACTGGCCTATCAGTTCGGGGCCCGCGGCATCGGCCTGTGCCGCACCGAGCACATGTTCTTCGGGGAAGCCCGTGTGCCCATCGTGCAGCGCATGATTCTGGCCGACAACGAGGCCGACCGGCGCGCGGCGCTCGCTGAACTGCTGCCCATGCAGCGCGGCGACTTCTACGGCGTGTTCAAGGCGATGCACGGCACGGCCGTCACCATCCGCATGATCGATCCGCCGCTGCACGAGTTCCTGCCCAAGCGCGAGGACCTCATGCTCGAGGTGCAGCGCATGGAGGCCACCATCCCCGAGAAGGGCAAGAAGGCGCACGCGGCCGCCCTCGCGGAGCGACGCGCCCTGCTGGCCCGCGTCGAGCACCTGCACGAGTTCAACCCGATGCTGGGGCATCGCGGGGTGCGCCTCGGCGTCACCTATCCCGAAATCACCGAAATGCAGGCGCGCGCCATCATCGAGGCCGCCTGCCAGCTGCACCGCGAAGGCCTGAAGGTCGTACCGGAAATCATGATCCCGCTCGTCGGCTTCGTGAAGGAGCTGCGCGACCAGAAGGCCATCGTCGACCGCGTGGCGGCGCAGGTGATGAAAGAGCAGAAGGTCCGCATCAAGTATCTGGTGGGCACCATGATCGAAGTGCCCCGCGGCGCGCTGACCGCCGACCAGGTGGCCACCGAGGCGCAGTTCTTCTCGTTCGGCACCAACGACCTGACGCAGATGACGCTCGGATTCTCGCGCGACGACGCCGGGAAGTTCCTGCGGGTCTATCAGGAGAAGAAGATTCTCGACAAGGATCCGTTCGCCACGTTCGACGCGGAGGGCACCGGGCAGCTGGTCGCCATCGCGGTGCAGAAGGGGAGGGCCACGCGACCCGACCTCAAGCTCGGCATCTGCGGCGAGCACGGCGGCGATCCCTCGTCGATTCACTTCTTCCACAAGGTGGGGCTCGACTATGTCAGCGCCTCGCCGTATCGCATTCCCGTCGCCAGGCTGGCGGCCGCGCAGGCGGCGCTCAGCGTCAAGGTGGGCGACTAGCCGCTGTGTGACATCCCCGGGGGCGCAGGCCACGCCTCGCCCCCGGGAGTGCCCGTCCGTCTGCCCCCACGCCCATGGGTCGCATCACCCGCCTTCCGGAAGACCTTGCCAATCAGATTGCGGCCGGTGAGGTCGTCGAGCGGCCCGCCTCCGTCATCAAGGAGCTGGTCGAGAACGCCATCGATGCCGATGCGCATCGCCTGACGATCACGATCGAGTACGGCGGCAAGAAGCTCATCCGCGTCGATGACGATGGGCACGGCATGGACCCGGATGATGCGCGGTTGTGCCTCGACCGGCATGCCACCAGTAAAATCAGGCGGGCAGACGACCTCGGAGCTATTACGACGTTGGGGTTCCGCGGCGAAGCGCTGCCGTCGATGGCATCCGTGTCGCACTTCCGTCTGCGCACGCGCCTGCGCGGAGAGGCTGCGGGCACCGAAGTGCGCGTGAACGCCGGCGTGATTGCATCGGTGATGGCGGCGGGTGGTCCCGAGGGCACGTCGGTCGAGGTGGCCGACCTGTTCTACAACCTGCCTGCGCGGCGGAAATTCCTGAAGGCCGATTCGGCCGAGAGCGCCCAGATCTCAAGAACGGTGACGCAACTGGCACTGTGTTACCCAACCGTCGGCTTCACGCTCGTCAACGGTGGCCGGACGGTGCTGTCGTGTCCGCCGGTCACGTCGGTGGCCGATCGGCTCTATCAGCTCTATGGCGATCGGCCCGATCTGGTGCCCGTCGATCGCGAGTCTGCGGGGATCCACATCTATGGCT
>JBIIDF010000262.1:0-4265 GCA_044238535.1 Vicinamibacterales bacterium | reverse complement strand
CGGCAGATGTCGAAATGCTCGCGCGTCTGGGGCATCACGCTCTCGTCTGCCGCCACCACCAGCATCACAAAGTCGACACCACCCACACCCGCCAGCATCGTCCGCACGAAACGCTCGTGACCGGGCACGTCCACGAAGGCCACCTGGTGTCCCCCGATGTCGGCATGCGCAAAGCCGAGTTCGATGCTGATGCCTCGGGCCTGCTCCTCCTTCAGGCGGTCGGGGTCGATGCCGGTAAGCGCTCGCACCAGCGTGCTCTTGCCGTGGTCGATATGCCCGGCGGTGCCGACGATGAAGCGGGTCATCGCGACTTCTTGCGCTGTGCCCGCTCGCGCCGGCCTGGGCGGGCGGCACGCCGGCGACGACGTTCCTCCGGCGTCCCCTTGCGCTGCTCTTTCTTGCGGACAGCGGTAGTGCGCGGCTGACGTGTGCGACGGGGTTCGCGGTCGAGCGTGTCGAGGACCGCGTCGATCGCCAGGTCAATCATGCGGCGCTCGACATCGACGCGAGCCACCTGCACCCGGACGTGGTCGCCCAGCTGGAACACTCGGTGCGTGCGCTCGCCCACCAGACGATGGCTCCCCTCGGTAAACCGGTAATAGTCGTCGGCGAGGGTCGAGATGTGCACGAGGCCTTCGACGTAGTGCTCCACCAGTTCGACGAACAACCCGAAGGCCGTGACGCCGGTCACATAGCCGTCGTAGACCTCACCGACCTTGTCGGCCATGAACCGGACTTTCTTCCACTGCACCAGCTCGCGTTCGGCCTCGTCGGCTCTGCGTTCACGTTCGCTCGTGTGCCGCCCGATCTCGGGCAGGGCCAGGGCGAGCGTCGTGCGTCGCTCGGCCGTCACCGTCGTGTGCCGCAGCTCGCGAAGCGTACGGTGGACCACGAGGTCGGGATACCGGCGGATGGGCGAGGTGAAGTGCACGTAGCTCTCGGCCGCCAGGCCGAAGTGTCCGACGTTGGTCGAGTCGTAGCGCGCCTTCTGCATGGTCCGCAGCATCAGAAAGGCAATGGGCCGTGCCACGGGCGACCCGGCCATCCGTCGGACGAGCGCCTGGAAATGCGCCGGCGTGACGCCTGTGGGCGGCGCATCCAGGGTGAAGCCGAGTCGCGAGATGAAGGCCTCGAACTCGTCGACCTTCTCCGCCTCCGGCGTTTCGTGGATGCGATACAGGGTCGGCATCCCGGCCTGCTCGAGATGCTGTGCGACGGTCTGGTTGGCCAGCAGCATGAACTCTTCGATCATCTTGTGCGCCACATTCCGCTCGGACGCCACGATGTCGATGACAAGCCCTTCGGTGTCGAGAATCACCTCCGGCTTGGGCAAGTCGAAGTCCACCGACCCGCGACGATGACGGCTGGCCGCCAGGATGCCGTGCAGGTCGTGCATCAGTTCGAAGAGCGGAACCAGCGGCGCGTACTGCCGGCGTATCTCGGCGTCACGCTGGGCCACAATCGCATGCACGGCGGTGTAGGTCATGCGCGCATCACTGCGGATGACCCCGTCGTGCATTTCGTGGCGCACCACCCGACCGTCCGGAGTCACCTCCATCAGACACGACTGCACAAGACGGTCGACATTCGGCTTCAGTGAGCACACGCCCGTGGCCAGGGCCTCGGGAAACATATGCACGGCGCGGTCCGGAAAGTAGACGGACGTCCCGCGGTCGTAGCCACTGCGATCGAGCGCCGAGTCCTCGCGCACATAGTGCGCGACGTCGGCGATGTGCACACCCAGCCAGTAATGTCCATTCGGCAACTGCTCCAGCGAAATCGCGTCATCGAAATCGCGGGCGTGTTCGCCGTCGATCGTCACGACGGGTCGGTCGCGGAAGTCCGTGCGTCCCTCGATGTCGACGGTGGTCACTGCGGTTGGCAAGCCCTTGGCCGCCGTGACCGCGTCAGACGGATGCGCCTCGACGATGCCGTGTTTGCGCAGGATGATCGTGGTGTCGACACCCGGAGCATCGATGTCGCCCAGCACCTCGGAGATTTCGCCTCTGGGCGCCTGGCCCACGGCCGCCTGCCGGGTGATGGACACGACGACCATCTCGCCCGGTTCGGCATCGTGTGTCGCCCCGCGGGGCACCAGGACGTCATCGATCGCACGACGATCGAACGGCACTACATAGGCCTGCCCCGAGCGATCGCGTTCGAAGCGCCCGACGACCTCGGTCAGCAGTGCGCGCGGACGCTCGGCGGTCGGCTTGCCTCCGCGTCGGGGGAACGCATACAGGTGGCCGCGGACCAGCACCAGGGTCCCATCCGCCAACCAGTCTCGCAGGGCGCGTTTGAACGCGGGCCGCTCGAGTCGGGGAATCTTCAGCAGGCGTGCCAGTTCGTCGGCGCCGCAGGGGTGCGTCAGCGTTTCCTGCAGGCGCGACCACAGCATCGCTCGCGTCATCCGTGCACCAGCAGCATCTGCAGGTCTCCGACGTTGGTATCGGTGGGACCGGTGCGGATGACCTGCGACAGGGGGGCGAAGAAGTTCAAGGAATCATTGTGTCTCAGGTAGTGGTCGGGCGCGTGCACGCCCAGCGCCTGTGCGTGCCGCCGCGTGTCACTGTCCGCCCACGCGCCCGCAACACCGCTGCTGCCGTCGACGCCGTCGGTCCCGAGGCTGGCCACCAGCGTACCCGAGGTGTCGGCCAAGCGGTCGACCAGCGAGAGCACAAATTCCAGATTGCGCCCGCCTCGCCCTGTGCCCGTGACCGTCACGGTGGTCTCGCCCGAGGACAGCACACACACCGCTCCGCCGCACGTGCGCGCGGCCGACAGGGCGTCCGCCCACCACGCATGGGCTGCGTGGCGTGCCTCGCCCGTCACCCGCTGCGGCAGGATGAGGGGCGTGTAGCCCGCCGCTCTCGCCGCCGTCGCCGCGGCGTCGACGGCATCGGCCGCGCGCCCGACAACCGCACCGCGAGCGTGGGCGATGGCGGCGTCGCCGGGCTTGGGGGTGTCGGGAATGCGGCCAGCCACGCCGTCGTCGACAGCGCGCGCGACCGACGGCGGCATGAGGGTCCAGGCACGGCGACGCGTCAGGACCTCGGCCACCTCGGCCCATGACGAAGGGTCAGCGACGCCAGGGCCCGAACCGATGACGTGCAGGTCATCGCCCACCACATCGGACAGCGCGCAGGTCGTGACGCGCGCCCGGCAGGCGGCCGCCAGGCGGCCGCCCTTCACGGCCGACAGATGGCGGCGCAGCGCATTCAGTTCATGAATATCCGCCCCCTGCAGCATCAGCGCACGGGTCGCAGCCTGCTTGTCTTCCAGCGAGACCCCCGGGATGGGTGCCGCCATCAGCGCCGAGGCTCCTCCGGAGACCAGCAGCAGCAGGTGCGCCGACGCGGGCAGAGCCAAGACTCGTTCACGCGCGAGGCGACCGGCCTCGAGACTGCGCGCGTCGGGATACGGATGGCCCGCCACCACACACTGCACATGCCCGGGCAGATCGGCCGAGCGGTGAGTGCCGATGGCGAGTGCGGACGCGACCGTGACGTCCGGACGTTGCAGCAGGGCCGCCGTCATGGCCGGAGCCGCCTTGCCCACGGCAATCACGTGCATGGGGGCGGACGTCAGGCGCTCGCCGGTCTCAGGCAGGCTGAGGGCCCGGGCAATGAGGCGTCCCGGGGCCACACCGTCGAGGGCCGCCGCGAGAATCGGTTCGAGGGGGAATGTCAGGATGGAACTCAGTGGAGGCGACTGGGGTCAGTCCAGCCCGACAGCCCCGTCACCTGATCGAAAGACCGCAGCAGCGACTCCAGAAGGGTGCAGCACTCATGCGTGGGCACCAGCGCCTCCAGTTGTCTGATCACGCGGGCAATGGCTTCCTCGGCCTCGAGAATCGCGAGTTCAGAGAAGTACTCGCGCTGCGCCTCGAGACAGGCCTGATGACGCAGGAGCTCTTCCCGATAGAAGTCGAGGAGAGACCCCGAGGCGAGCGATGGAGAGGATGCAGGTGCGACGGAGGGAAGGGATCGCGGTCGGGTCATCAGGTCGCTACCAGTCAATGTACGGAAGGGGGCCGGGGCCTGTCAACGGCGGGCCGGCCCAAGCGTCACCTGACCGAATCCGGCGCTGACCGCAATCCGGAGCGGCTGGCGGGCGCCCTGACGGGCCAGCCACACCGTGGCGGTTACCGGCTGCCGTCGGGCGAGCCGGCGTTCCAGCCTCACGGCAAACCGCTCGGCCTCCACAGGAGCCCCGGTGGCATCGGGCATCGACTCGAGGCCCTCGAGCCGGACACGCGCGCGCAG
>JBIIDF010000261.1:0-4294 GCA_044238535.1 Vicinamibacterales bacterium | reverse complement strand
ACTGGCCGACCATTCCCGAACAGGTCAAGCTCACCGGGGCCACGCCGGTCATCGTACAGACATCCCCCGAAGATGGCTTCGCGATCCATGCGGACGCCGTGATCGCCGCCATGACGCCGCGGACGCGCGCCGTCATCGTCAATTCACCGAGCAATCCGGCCGGGGCGCTCATCAGCGAGGCCGACCTGCGGGCCATTGCCGACGAAGCGGCCCGCCGCGGCATCTGGGTCATCGCCGACCTCACCTACGAGAAGCTCATCTACGACCCCGTGCCGCACAATCTGCCGGCGATTCTGGCAGAGGTCGTACCCGATCAGTTCGCCATCTGCAGCGCGGCCTCGAAGGCGTACGCGATGACGGGCTGGCGCTGCGGGTGGACCATCGGTCCCAAAGCGTTCATCGCGCAGTGCAATGCCCTCCAGGGACATGCCACCTCCAACATCAACTCCATCACGCAGCGTGCCGCGGTCGCGGCACTCACCGGACCGCAGGAAAGTGTCACGGTGATGCTCGACGAGTACCGCCGCCGTCGCGATGCCGTCACCGCACTGCTGACCGCCGATCCCCGCATCACGTGCGTCAAGCCGCAGGGCGCGTTCTACCTGTTCCCCTACGTGGCAGACGTGCTCGAGGCCACCGGATGCCGAACAACAGCTGAATTCGCCGAGGCGCTGCTCGCCGAGGCGCATGTGGCGGTCACGGCCGGTGAAGGCTTTGATGCGCCAGGGTTCTTCCGCCTGTCCTACGCCACGTCGATGGAACGCCTTGAGGAAGGCATGCGCCGGTTGCACGCCTTCATTGCCCGTCGAAGCCAGTGAGCACCGTCGACCGCCTGCGCGACGCGTGCGCGTCGCACCTCGGGGAGTCAGCCGTGTCGACCGCACCAAAGGTGCGGCGCGAGTACGGCACCGACGCCCTGCTGAGAGGGGCCGACGCGGATCTGGTGGTGTGGCCGACCACTACGGCCGACGTGCAGTGGATCGTGCAGCGCGCCAACGAGGCTGGCATGCCGGTGGTCGTGCGAGGGGCCGGTACGGGCTACACCGGAGGTGCGGTGCCCACGTCCGGAGGCGTGGTGCTGTGCGTCGAACGGATGAACCGCATCCTCGAACTCGACACACGCAACCAGGTGGTTATCGTCCAGCCCGGCGTCATTACGGCCGACCTGCAACGGGCCGCCGAAGCAGTCGGCCTGTGGTATCCGCCCGACCCCGCGAGCCTGCACCGATCCAGCATCGGTGGCAACATCGCAGAGTGCGCGGGCGGGCCACGCGCCGTCAAGTACGGCACGACGCGCCGCTATGTGCTCGGCCTGGAAGTCGTGCTGGCCAGCGGCGCGGTCATTCGCACCGGCTCGCGCGCCGTCAAGAACGTCGTCGGCTACGACCTCACGCAACTGCTGGTGGGGTCTGAGGGCACGCTCGGCATCATCACCGAAGCGACGATGCGTCTGATTCCGAGGCCGCCGCACGTGGCGACCCTGCAGGTCTTCACGGACGGCATTGATGCCGCGGTGGCGGTGGTGGATCGCATCACGACAGCCGGCATCACGCCATCGACCATCGAGCTCATCGATGCCGGGTCACTGGCGGCCGCCGAGCGCTACGTCGGTCGTCCCCTGGCTCCCGCCGGCACGGGCGCGCTTCTCATCATCGAAGTGGACGGCACCGACGGGGCCGTTCGCGACGAGGCGCGGCTCATTGCCGAGGCGGCACGCCAGGGCCCTGTGCTGGGCGTCGAGGTTGCGCATGACCCGTCCACCCGGGACGCCCTGTGGGAGGCCCGACGCTCGATGTCGTATGCCCTGCGTGCCAGTGCGCCACGGAAGATCAATCACGACGTGTCGGTACCGCGCGGGCGCCTGGGTGACCTCTTCCGCTGCATTGCAGACCTCGAACAGCGTCACGGTCTCTGGATCCCCAGCTTCGGCCACGCTGGCGATGGCAACATTCACGTCAACATCATGATCGACCCGGGCGACGCGGATGCCGTCGCACGGGCCGAGCGCGCGACGCGGGAATTGTTCGAAGCGGTCGTCTCGATGCAGGGATCGATCAGCGGTGAGCATGGCATCGGGTTCTCGAAAGCCCGCTATCTGCCCTTGGAACTGTCCCCGGAGGTCGTCGCCCTGATGCAGCGGGTCAAGACCGCCTTTGATCCAGAGGGGCGACTCAATCCCGGGAAAATCTGGCCGAACGCCCCGGTGCCCGGGGCCTGATCATCAGCGACGCTCGACGACGACGACCTGCGTGAGGTCACGGGCCGGGTCTGGCGAGAGCAGCGTGCGCAGACGGATGCCCGCCTCGTTGAAGTACGACACGGCGAGGCGTGTCGTGAGTGGCGCGCCGGCCAGCGCCTGCACCGCAGGCAACCGCTCCGCCGTGGTGACCAGCAGCCGCGGTCCGTCACCGGCAAAAAATGCGGCAAGCGCTTCATCGTTCGGCAAGTCGCGGGTCGGCATGTGGGCGTAGAAGACGAGATTGCGCACGAACACCTGGTGGGTGCCCACCACGTGTGCGGGCGTGTGCTGTCGCACAATGTCTCGGGCCACTTGCTCGACCGCACTGTCGCCCGCACTGGCGAGCGGGCCGAACTGCAGGGCCAGTACGCAGACCGTGCCCGCGAGAGTCAGCGCCACGGGTAGGCCCCGCCACCAGCGGGACACGCTGACGGCCAGAACGAGCGCGCCGGCGAGCGAGAGCGACACACTGGCCAGCAGCGTCGTCGTGTCAGGCACATGGATGAGCAGGGGCTTCGCCCGCCAGAGGAGGACGCCGATCGTGGCCAGCACCGCCCCCGTGACGGTGCCGCCGGCCACCAGACTGATCGGTCCTCGACTCGGGGCGGTCACCGACGGGGGCCTCGCAAGAGCGCGCCGCACGCCATCGGCCAGGAGCATCGCGAGCGGCGGCAGCACCGGCAGGACGTAACGCGGCTGCTTGCCGATGGAGAGCGAGTAGAACAGCAGCGGCACCGTCGCCCAGATGACGAGGCGCAGTGTCGCCGCCGAGGGCCGTCGGCGGTCGTGCAGCGTGTCGCGGAGCGCGGGCCACCACGTGCCCATCAGCGGCGACCAGGGCAGCAGGCCTCCGAAGACGACGGGCAGATAGAACCACCAGGGGCGAGGTTCGTTGAACCGGTCCGTGGCGAATCGTTCGAGGTTGTCTCCGAGGAAGAAGCTGTGCAGATAGGCCGTGCCGTGTCGCTCCCACATGAGGCCGTACCAGGGCAGTCCCACCACCGTAAACACCACGGTGCCCAGCAGCACATCAGTCAGCGTCAGGCCCAGGCCGCGGCGTTCGATGAGGGTGACTGACACCACGACGAGCGCGGGCAGGATGACCGCCACAGGCCCTTTCGTCAGAAATCCGAGCGCCATCGCCAGGGCGGACAACAGCAGCCAGGCCCGGGGGGGCGTGCCCAGGTGGAGCGTGCCGTTGAGCCCGGCCCAGGTGGCCAGGGTGATGAAGAATGCCAGTGGAAGGTCGGGGAGGGCCATGCGGCCGATGGAATAGCACCCGAAGGCCGTCGCCACCATCGCGCCGGCGAGCAGGGCATGGTCGTGATCCCGCCAGCGTCGGGCGCACGCGGCCGTGATCAGCACGAGGCCGATGCCCGAGAGCGCCGCACCCAGTCGTGCGGCCGCCTCAGTGGGCCCGGTCACCTGGTAGACGACCGCGGTCATCCAGTAGTAGAGAATCGGCTTCTGGAACCGGTGCTCGTAGTTGAAGAAGGGGGTGACGTAATCACCGGAGGCCACCATTTCGCGTGCGGCCTCGGCGTAGAACGCCTCGTCCGCATCAGTCATGGCGCCGCGGCCAAGGCCCGCAGCAAACGTCAGCAGCGCCAGCAGGGTGAGTGGCAGATACAGGCGGCGCACGGCCTCCCATTCTAGCGCCCGGGGGCGTTCTGGTATACTGCCGCCGTCCGTTTGCTTTTCGCCAGAAAAACCTTCCGGCGGCGCGCGTGCCTTCTGCACCGGGGCTGCCGTCCATTCCTCTCCATTTCAGAATTGAACTATGGCCGCAGCCAGAGAACGCCGCCCCTCCCAGGGACACAAACGCCACGGATCACATCGCGGGCCGCAGGCTCCGCCTCAGCCCGACGTGGCCAATGAGGTGCTTGAACTGCAGGAAGCGGAGTTGCGCGAGGGCCGCAAGGGCCTCAACATCACCGACCTCAAGGAGATGTCGATTCAGCATCTCACCCAGGTGGCGAAGGACCTCGAGGTGCCGGGTGCCACCGGCATGCGCAAGCAGGAACTGATTTTTCAGATCCTTAAGGCGCAGACTGA
>JBIIDF010000035.1:0-15000 GCA_044238535.1 Vicinamibacterales bacterium | reverse complement strand
CGCGATTGCCGACCGCGTCGGCTTACACATGCTCGCGTTCTCGGCGCTCGGGTTGATGCCTGTGACCTCGGCGACCGTGAGCATTACCGCAGGTCCCCCAGCAACCCTCGCGTTGACGAGACCGCCCCCGGCATCGGCGGTGACTGGCGAGGTGCTGTCGCAGTCTCCAATCGTGCAACTGCGTGATGCCAGCGGAAACGATGTGGCACAGGCTGGCGTGCTGGTGAGCGTGGCGCTCGCGTCTGGAGGCGGCGTGCTGGATGGCCCTGCCAGTGTGGCCACTACCGCCTCGGGTGTTGCCGTGTTTCCCGACCTGAAAATCACCGGTTTGGTTGGGAGCCGCACACTTTCTTTCACGGCTTCCGGATTTTCAGGTGTGGTGTCGCCTGCGGTCCTGCTCACGCCTGGTGCCGATGTATCCCTCGGTTTCACCATGGCACCGTCTGCCGAGGCCCGCAGTGGCGAGCCGTTGACTGTCCAGCCGCAGGTCCGGGTCTACGACATGTCCGGCAACCCCACGACCGCAATCCGGCAGGTGACCGTTGCGCTGGCGTCGGGGACCGGCACGCTGAGCGGCACGACGACGGTGACTACGGTCGCCGGTCTGGCGTCGTTCACGAACGTGGCAATCAGTGGCACCGCAGGAACGTACGCCCTCCGGTTCAGCAGTGGCTCCCTCACGGCGGCGACCTCGGGAGGCATCACACTGTCGGCCGGGGCGGCCACCCAGCTGGCGCTGACCTCGGGCCCATCGGCCACCGCCAGGAGCGGCGTGGCGTTTTCGATACAGCCCGTCCTGCAGTTGCGGGACGGTGCCGGGAATACCGTGAGCGCGGGCGGCGTGGCGGTGACTGCCTCGGTCGTAGATGGCGGCGGTGCTCTCGGAGGGCAAACCACGGTGTTTACCAACGCGAGCGGCGTCGCCACCTTCGCAGACCTGCGAATCACCGGCATCGTTGGTGAGCGCACCCTGGTGTTTGCTGCGGCCGGCCTCGCGTCGGCCAGCAGTGGCCGGATCGCCGTGGGCCCTGGTGCTGCGGCACAAGTGACCCTAACCACTCAACCATCATCGGCGGTGACCAATGGGGTGTCGATTGCCGTTGCACCAGTGGCCCAGCTGCGCGATGCATCCGGAAATGCCGTGCCTCAGGCCAACGTGCCTGTGTCGGTCTCGATCGAGAGTGGTGACCCGACGCTCGGGGGCACACTCACGCGGATGACCGACTCCGGAGGACAGGTCACGTTTGATGGTCTGACGATCACCGGCGTCATCGGCCCCCGCACGCTGAGGTTCTCGGCGATGGGTTTGACCGCGGTCGTGTCGAATGTGGTGTCGGTCGCTGCGGGTGCGGCTACGGGCCTGGCGGTCGCCCGGCAGCCGTCGAGCCTGGCGCAGGTGGCCGTGCCGTTCCCGCAACAGCCGCACGTGCGGCTGACGGATGGTAGCGGCAATCCCGTGTCGCAGGCGGGTGTGGTCATCAGCGCCGCGCTGGCGAACGGTCCGGGAACCCTCGAGGGAGTGCTGTCGCAGGTGACAGAGGCCGATGGCGTTGCCCGCTTCACTGGACTCTTCCTCCAGGGATCCATCGGCGCCTACACGCTGGGCTTTGCCGCTGCCGAGATTTCAGGGGTCCTGTCCACGACGGTCCAGTTGTCAGCCGGTGCCTCCGCCGCCCTGTCGGTCACGGTGCAGCCGTCCCCGACGGCCCGCAGTGGACTCGCCTTCGACCAGCAACCGGTCATCCAGCTCCGTGATGCGGCGGGGAACCCTGTTGCGCAGGCAGGCGTGGCAGTCACCGCGCAAATTGCGTCGGGCGGCGGCACCCTGGGCGGTTCCGTCGTCGTGGCGACCGATGCCACCGGACGTGCCACGTTCAGTGGACTCAGCATCACCGGACTTGTCGGGACTCGCACACTGGCATTTTCTGCCGTGGGCTTCGACGTCGTCACCTCCACGCCGATCGACCTCACCTGCGGGCGCTGCGCGTATCTGGGTCTCACCAGACAACCGCCCGCCTCGGCCCGGAGTGGCGCGACGCTCTCTCAGGTGCCTCGTGTGCAGCAGTTCGACGCGGCGGGAAATCCGACCACGACCGTACGAGTCATCACGGTTGAACTGGCCTCTGGCCCGGGAACGCTGAGTGGGACCGTCTCCCGCACCACCGTCGACGGGGCTGCGGAGTTTCCGGATCTGGTCATTGCCGGTGTTCCGGGTGCCTATACCCTGCGCTTCTCAACATCGTCGCTAACCAGTGTCACGTCCGATGTGATTGCGCTCGGGCCCGGTGCGGCTGCTCGCCTCGCGCTGACGACGCAGCCACCCGTATCAGTCATTGTGGGCCAGGTCTTCGGGGTGCAACCGGTTGTGCAGTTGCGTGACGACTTCGGCTCGGCTGTGGAGCAGGCAGGGGTGGTTGTCACCGTCGGTCTTGTCTCGGGCAGCGGGACCCTCACGGGCACACTGACCCGCGTGACCGACGAAGGCGGACGGGCGACCTTCTCCGACCTTGGCATCGGGGCGGGGGATGGCGAATTCACACTGCAGTTCACGGCCGCCGGATTGCTCGGTACGACCTCGAACATCATCCGTGTGTCGCAAGGTCCTCCCGCCCAGCTAGCACTCACGCGCCAGCCGTCTTCGTCTGCCGTGGCGGGTGTTGTGCTGCCCGTGCAACCGGCGGTGCAGCTCCAGGACAGCCATGGGAACCCGGCGCGCTGGGCGGGTGTGGCGGTGACCGCCAGCGTAGCGGAGGGCCCAGGCGTCCTGAGTGGCGAAACGACCGTGCTGACGGACGCCGGGGGCGTCGCCTCCTTCACCACGCTGATGCTCACAGGCGCCACTGGTGCGCATCGCCTCGGATTTGCGGCGGGCAGCCTGGTGCCCGTCACTTCCAACGTGGTGCAGCTGAGTGCGGGGGAGGCCTCGCTGCTGACGCTGGCCCGGCAACCCTCATCCGTTGTGCAGAGCGGCGTGGCGATGAAGGAACCTCCCATCGTGCAGGTCACCGATGCCTTCGGCAATCCTGTCGCGCTGGCCGGCGTTGAGGTGACGGTGGTAATGGCCTCGGGTGGAGGCACCCTGTCCGGGACCACGACCGCGACGACTGATGTCATGGGGACGGCTGTGTTGACCCCGCTGATCATCTCCGGCGCAAACGGCGACCGTACGCTGCAGTTCAGCGCCCCCGGCTTCAGTGAAGTGGTGTCGGCACTGGTCACGGTTGTCGAGACCGCTCCGCCGCGGTTGCTCATGGTGACGGAACCCGGCGGGGCGCGGCATTCGCAGGTGTTCGACATCCAGCCGGAGTTACGCCTCGTCGATCCAGCAGGAACCCCCATTTCGCAGGCAGGGGTGGTCGTCACCGCCGTTGTCAGTTCCGGTGGAGGCATCCTCACTGCGAGTCATGGTGGTCTGCCCGCGGCCGTGACCGACGCCGAGGGACTCGCCACGTTCACAGGCCTCACCATCAACGGCACTGCGGGACCGTATAGTCTGAGGTTCGCAGCTGACGGCTATGTGCCCGTGACGAGTGCCGCGTTTGAGTTGACCTGTGGTTCCTGTTCCTATCTGGGACTGACGACGCCGCCGCCGAGCACCGCCCAGAGCGGCGTGCTACTCGCGCCTGGACCAGTCGTCCAGCAGTACGACTCCGCAGGCAATCCGACCACCACGCCGAGGGTTGTCGTGGCCTCTTTGGCGCAGGGCCCCGGAGTGCTGGCCGGGGTGACATCGGTGACGTCGGTGAACGGTGCCGCACGGTTCGACCAGCTCATCGTGGCCGGGACCGCGGGCACGTACGCGATTCGGTTTTCCAGTCCTCCCCTGGTGGATGTGGTGTCTGATGTCCTGACGTTGACCGTTGGTGAGGCGGCAGGGCTGTCGATGGTCACTCAACCGCCTGCGGTGTCCGAGAGCGGTGTGCGCCTGACCCCTCAGCCTGCCGTGCGCCTGGTTGATGCCGCAGGGAATCCGGTGTGGAACGCAGGGGTCGTGGTGACGGCGGCCCTCGTCTCGGGGACCGGCCTGCTGGAAGGCACGTTGAGCGCGACGACCGACGTCACCGGTTCCGCCACCTTCACCGACCTGAGGGTCACCGGACGAGGCACCGTGGGCCTGCGGTTCACCGCGTCGGGACTCACCGCGGTACAGTCCTCGCCGATCCAATTGGTCGCATCTGGCGCGGACGTGTCGGTGACACAGGCACTGACGCCCGAATCGGCGGCCATTGGCGACCTCGTCACTGTGACGGTCACGGTCTCGAATGCCGGCCCGGATACCGCCACCGCCGTCGAGATCGGCCATGTGCTTCCCACGGGCCTGCGTGTTCGAGACTACGCCCTGTCTCAGGGCACCTACGCGACCAGCACCGGCCGATGGGCGATTGGTGCGATCAGGGCAGGCACCTCTGTCACGGCCACGGTCCGGGCAGAGGTGGTGGCACCGGGTCTGCTGGCGAGTATCGCGGTGCTGCTCTCTCACGGTGAACACGATCCGCAGCACGAGAACGACACCAGCCTGGTGACGGTCAACGGCCCCGGGCACGTCGACATCGCCGTCAGCCACATCGTCGACTACGAGACGCCTCGTGTGGGTGACCTGGTGCGATTCACTACCACGGTCCGCAACAATGGCACGCAGACAGCCCCGTCCGTGGTGCTGCGGGTGCCCGGGTCAAGCGCGTTCTCGGCCTCGGCTGTGGCGGTGACGCAGGGGCAGTACACCACCGCCACAGGTGAATGGGCGGTGGGACGCCTCGACCCGGGCGCCTGGGCCGTGCTCACCCGCGATGCCGTGATGGCAAGCGCCGCCGCGATGGTCAGCGATGCCGCGGTCGTCAGCGCGGGGGGCGTCGACCTCAATGCCGCCAACAACCGCGATTCGGTCGCGGTGAACGGGGGCGGTGGGGTCACCGTGGGCGTCGGTGCGATGGCCCTCAGGCCAACGTCTGCTCCGTTCGAGACGGCGCCTTTCCTTGTCACGGTGCGCAATGAAGGACCGGCGCAGGCGACGGCGGTCGCCATTGACCTGACCGCTCAGGGGCTGGTGGTGCATGGGGGTGTGCCATCGACGGGCGAGCTGCAACTGGTCGGGGCGGCGTCAGTTCCGTCCGGTCGTTCGCAGGCCGTCGGCACGTGGACCGTTCCCTCGCTGCGGCCTCATGAATCGGCGACGCTGACGCTCGACGGCACAGTGACCGCGGCCGGTGTGTCGGTGCTGGAGACGCGACTGGCAAGCGTGCTGCAACCGGACCTGTTTGCCGGAGATGATCACGCGCGTGCCACCATCACGGTGCCAGACTCGACGTCGCAAGCATGTACCGACCTCTCACTCTCGATGGCGACTCCGTCGTTTGTGGTGGCTGGCAGCGTGTGGACCGTTCGGACTACCACCGTGAACATCGGTCCCGGATATGCGACTGACATCGAGACGCGTGTGGCCATTCCTGCGGGCGTCACGCTCCGAACCGTGACCCCGAGTGCCGGGGGCGAGTGTCTCGTCTCGACCGTTGCCGTGACATGCGCGTGGCCCGGGCCGACTCTCGTGGGACGTGGTGCGGCCCGGACGGTGGATGCGGTGTTCCAGATCGGATCCGAAGTCCCACTGGGGACCATCCTGCCGGCACGTGCGCAGACCACCAGTCTGGCCCTTGCCTGCGGTTCGGGTACGGAAGCCGTGGCGCGGACGGTAGAAGTGGCGAACAGCTCGACTGCCGTTGACATGGAGATCAGGATGGCCGCCGAGACGCCCGAGGGATTTGTCTCGGAGGTCGCTCTCGAGGAAGGCCAGCGTGCCACCGTGTGGCTCGCGGCCACCAATCGCGGGAGCAGGCCAGTCGCCACCCGGTATGACCTCTCGCTGTGGGATCGTTCGGTCGTGATGGTGGAGCAGGTGACGCCGTCACGTGGCAGCGTCGACCCTGGTCCGGGCGAGGGCCGAGGCCGCTGGAATACCGGCGACATCAACCCAGGAGAAACGGTTTACCTGAGCGTACGCCTGCGGATGGTTGCCGCGACGTCGACTCGGCTTGCAGTGGAGCGCGCCTCGGGTTCGGCCGGCGACCCCCGTCCCGACAATGACCGGGCCAGTGTCGTGCTTGATGGCATGCGCCGAAGCCCTGACGCCGGGCGCTGGGTGACCACTGGCCGCGTGCGTCCAGGCGCGGGCGTCGAAATCGTTACCGGGACCGGCGAGGGCGACCGCCCGCAGATTCGGATCTTCACGAACACGGGGCAGGATACGGGCGTGAGGTTCCTTGCCTTTGACCCAGTGTCGAAGGGCGGGGTTCGCGTTGCGGCGTGCGACCTCGACCGCGACGGACACGACGAAATCATCGCGGCCGAGGGACCCGGGGGCTCGCGTGTGCGAGTATTCCGCGTGTCTGAGACCAGTGTGGGCGAAGTGGCCAGTTTTCTGCCGTTCGAACTGGGATTTACCGGTGGTGTGACGGTGTCGTGCGCTGACATCGACGGCGACCAGCGAGCGGAGCTGGTGGTCGGGGCAGGGCCTGGCCGAGCGGCCGACGTTCGAATTTTCCGCGCGTCGAGCGGACGAATCACCCGGCTGGTCCAGTGGGAGGCATACCCCGGTATGACCACAGGGGTGCAGGTGGCAGCTGCCGTGCACCAGGGGAATGGCTTTGTGGCACCCTTCACCGTCGTCACTCTGCCCGGCGCGGGCATGCGTGCCGACCTGCGTGCGTGGCGTGTGCAGAATGGGACGGGGACACTGGTCGCGGCGGTGCCGTCGGTTTTCGGTGACAGCACGGTGGGCGGCCAGGTGGCTGTCGGTGATCTGGATGGTGACCAGACGCTCGATGTCACGATCGCGCCGGCGGTGGTCTCCGAGGCGTTGCTGCGGGCCTATTCCCTCGCGGATGGTCGACTGCTCGGAGAAGCCTCGCCTGGTGCGGGAGGGTTCACCGGTGCGGTTCGCACGGCTGTGGCCGACCTGGCGGTCGCCGGCATCGGCCGTCCCGAGCTGATTGTGAGCGGAGCGGGGGGCAGTGCCCCCGAGGTGCATGTCTATCTGTACACGCCGTCCGGTGTGTTCCGGAGAGTGCGCCTGCTGGCGGTCGAAGACCCGTGAACCACCGCGCCACACAGTGATGCGCTACCCTTGAGGATGTGAAGACAATCGACGTCGGTGTTCTGGGTGCCACCGGCATGGTTGGCCAGCAGTTTGTCGCTCGTCTGGCCTCGCATCCCTGGTTTTCCCTGACGTGGCTGGCGGCGAGCGAACGTTCCGAGGGACGTCGCTACGCGGACGCCGCTCCCTGGCGCCTGTCGACCCCGATGCCGGCGCCGTTCGCCTCGCAGGTGGTCGATGCCTGCGTCCCAGGGCGGGGTCCGCGCGTCGTGTTTTCGGGCCTTGATGCGTCGGTCGCGGGGGACATCGAAGCGGCATTCGCCGCCGCCGGACACATTGTGGTCAGCAACGCACGGAATTTCCGGATGGATCCGCTGGTGCCGCTGCTGATTCCCGAGGTCAACGCCGACCATCTGTCCCTGGTGGCCGAACAACGCCGGGAACGCGGCTGGTCAGGGGCCATCGTCACCAATCCGAATTGTTCGACCGTCATGCTGGCAATGGCGCTGGCCCCGCTGCGTCCGTTCGGCGTGCGGTCTGTCGTGGTGTCGACGATGCAGGCCGTGAGCGGCGCGGGCTATCCAGGGGTGCCGTCGCTCGATATTCTCGGCAACCTCGTGCCGTTCATCGGTGGGGAGGAAGAGAAGATGGAGTCGGAAACCCGGAAGATTCTGGGCGAGGACGGCGGGCGGATGCCGCACGACGTCACGGTCAGTGCCCACTGTAACCGGGTGCCCGTGGTGGACGGTCACACACTGACGGTGTCTGTGGCCCTCGATAGTCGCCCCGAGCCTGCCGACGTGGCGGAGGCGATGCGACAGTTCTCGGGACGCCCGCAAGAGCTGCGACTTCCCACCGCGCCGAACCCTCCCGTGCTGGTGATGGATGACAGCAACCGACCACAGCCTCGTCTGGATGTGGAGCGCGGCCATGGCATGACCGTGTGCATCGGTCGCATTCGCGCCTGCCGGGTGCTCACCACGCGGTTTGTAGTGCTGGGGCACAACACGGTGCGTGGGGCTGCCGGCGCCGCCATCCTGAACGCCGAACTCATGCAGGCCGAGGGGTTGTTCGGCTGATTGGCGACGGGGACGGTCCCGCACCTGTTACACTAAGCCTTCGTGTCATCCCCGTCCGGACGTGCCGGTCGGGGGCGGGCCGCACCGCGGCCTGGGACCTGGGCAATCACCGGGACGACGAACCGCGTCAGGGCCGGAAGGCAGCAGCGCTCAGACGTCTCTGCGATGTGCGCAGTCATCCCAGGTCGCGGTGGGGCCCGTGCACACGTCCACCCAGACGACCCCATGGCCGACCAGAGCCAGCACCGCGTACTTGCCCGCAAATACCGTCCCCAGTCGTTTGACGATGTCCTGGGGCAGCAGGCGGTGACGCGCACGCTGCTGAACGCGCTGCGGAACCACCGGAAGCGACTGGCGCAGTCGTTTGTGTTTGCCGGGCCCCGTGGCTGCGGCAAGACCACCAGTGCCCGCATTCTTGCGCGCGCCCTCAACTGCGTCGGCCCGGCCGATGCTCCGGTCAGTGCCCCGACGACCCAGCCCTGCGGCCAGTGCGCCCCCTGCGTGGAAATCGCGGCTGGCCGCGACATGGACATGCTCGAGATCGACGCGGCCACGCATACCGGCGTCGACAATGTGCGCGAGGTGATCATCGAGGGGCTGTCGATTGCCCCGGTGCGCAACCGGTACAAGGTGTTTCTCATCGACGAAGTGCACATGCTGTCCACCTCGTCGTTCAATGCGCTGCTCAAGTCGATCGAGGAACCGCCGCCGCACGTCATCTTCATGATGGCGACGACCGAACTGCACAAGATTCCCGACACCGTCCTGTCGCGGTCACAGGTCTACGAGTTCCGCACCATCCCTGCGCGCACGGTCGCCGATCGCCTGCGCCACATTGCCACCGCCGAATCGATCACGATTCCCGATGACGCCCTCATGATGCTGGCGCGTGCCGGTGAGGGCAGCATGCGCGATTCACTGAGCGCGTTTGACCAGGTGCTAGCGTTTGCGGGCGAGCAGGTCACGACCGACGATGTCGCGGCGGTTCTCGGGTTGATTGCACGCGACTTGGTTCTGGAGATGCTCGAGGCTGTGGTGGCCGAGGACGCGCCCGCCGCGTTCACGCTGACCGAGTCGGCGATCACCCGGGGCTACGACCTGCGCCTGCTGTGTCGCGAACTGTCGCGGGCCATGCGCGACCTGCTCATTCTGTCGGTCGATCCGGCGCGCGCGTCTGATCCGGACATCGCCGGCGAGGCGGATCGCGATCGGCTCATGGCGCTCGTGCCTCAGTGGTCGCGTGAAGACCTGCTGCGCGGCTTCGATTTGCTGACCCGCGCCGAACAGGAAATCAGGCAATCGGAGCAGCCGCGATTCAGTATGGAAATGGCCCTCCTGCGCCTGATGCACCTGCGCAAACTGGTCCCGCTGAGCGACCTGCTGGCGGGCGGGCGGTTGCCGCAGGCGCCGCCGCGCACCGCCATCGCTGGCGCCGCTCCGGCGTCCGCACCGGGCAGTGGCCCGTCGCGGATGGCCTCGACGCGTGCCGCGGCACCTTCGACACGCGCTGCGCAGCCCGCGTCAACGCCGGCCGCATCGGCGTCGGTGCCCGCATCCGTCCCGCCGGTGGCCGTCGGGTCTGACCAGTACCGCGACGCCCTGCTCGCCGAAATCAAGGCGGCCAAGCCGATTTTCTACAACCTCGTCGTCGCGCAGGCATTCCGGATCGATGCGACCGCCGAGGGCGTGACCTTCACGTTCCAGCCGAATCAGAAAGTGCCTCGGCAGCAGGCCGAAGACAATCGAGGATGGCTGCAGGACCTGATCGAACGGCTGACGGGCCGACGACTTCCCGTGACGGTGGTGGTGGTCGATGCGGCCCAGACGGCGGTCCCTGCCGCCGCAGTGTCGGCGACTGCCGGAGTTGGCGCGGTAGCCACAGCGAGTGCGACTCCCGCAGCAGGGGGGGGCGGTGCATCGCCGCTTGACCACGACACGGTGAAATCGGTCCTCGAGATGTTTCCCGTCGAACAGACGCGAATCGACGCCGGTTCGTAGGCGACGACACCATGCTGCCCGAGACGTTACAGCAGTTGATTGAGCAGTTCCGGCGCCTGCCAGGCATCGGCGGCAAGAGCGCCCAGCGCCTGGCGTTTCATGTGTTGCGGTCGCCACGCGAGGACGCCGAACGACTGTGCGACGCGATTCGGCAGGTGAAGGATCGCGTCACGTACTGCACGGTGTGTCACAACTTCACCGACACGGATCCCTGCACGGTGTGTGCGGACCCCACCCGGGACCGCCGGCGCATCTGCGTGGTGGAAGAGCCGCCCAACGTGAATGTCATCGAGAAGACCGGTGGGCACCGCGGGCTATACCACGTGCTGATGGGGACCATTTCTCCACTCTCGGGCGTTGGGCCTGACGACCTGAAGATCAAGGGACTGCTGGCGCGCATCGATGCGGGAGGCGTGGAGGAAGTGATTCTTGCCACCAATCCCACGGTCGAGGGTGAGGCCACGGCCATCTACCTGGCGCGGCTGCTCAAGCCTCTGGGCGTCAGGGTCACGCGCATTGCCATGGGTATCCCGGTTGGCAGCGACCTGGAGTACGCCGACGACCTCACCATGTCACGCGCGCTGGAAGGGCGCCGCGAGCTTTAGCCGATGCGGCTGACTCGACTGCGTATGCCTCTGTGATGCTGCCCGCGTCGTATCAGTCGGTCGCGGCGGCTGTGCTGCTGGTCGGAGGCGCACTGGCGTGCGTGGCCGGCTATCGCCTTTTCAAGGTGGTGCTGGCGGTCTTCGGCGCCATCCTCGGCGGACTCGCGGCGTCCTCGCTGATTGGCGAGAGCACACCGGCCCTCATGGTCGGTGCCGCCATCGGTGGGGCCATCGTCGGCGCTCTCATCATGCTGGCGGCCTACTTTGTGGGGGTGGCGCTAGTCGGGGCGGGGCTTGGGGCCGGAGCGGTGCACCTGGTGTACTCCCAGTTGCCCGGCGACCCGCACCCGTTTCTGGTGGTGCTCGCTGCGGTCGGAGGCGCACTGCTGGCGACATGGTTGCAGCGCTACGTCATCATCATCAGCACGGCGTTCGGTGGGGCGTGGACGATCGTGGTGGGGGCGGCGGCGCTGCGCGGCGCGCCCGAGGCGTTGAAGGCTGCCGCTCAGGGCGATGTCTGGGTGGCCTACCCCATGAATCCTGCCCCGGGTGAGTCGTGGGTGCTCTGGGTATTTCTTGCGTTGGGCGCGGTGGGGACGTTCGTGCAGATGCGCTTGACCGCAGGCAATGACGGCCGGGTGTCGGCCCGGAAAGGGAAGTAGCGCAGGGGCACGCCCGTGGCCACGCGGTGTGTCTGACGTGCGTTGACACGCCTAGAGCAGCGCGCTGATGGCCGAGGCCGCTGCCCTGCCGCTCAGCCATGCGCCTTCCACCCGATTACCGGCGCACCAGTCGCCGGCGACCGCCAGGCGCATGCGCGCATCGGTGAGCGTGCGCAGATGGAGCGGCTCGGCCGCGCGGGCGTACCGCCAGCGATGTGCGGACACATGTGACGGCCGGGGCATCGGCACACGCAGCAGATCGCCGAATGCATTCAGCAGGAACGGGCCCACCGCGTCTGCGTGGTCGTCCACGTGCGCTGCGCTCCACTCGGGTGAGGCATGGAGCACCCACGTGTCGTGGTGCGCCCGGCCGGGTTTCGAGCTGTTGCGTGCCACCCAGCCGAGCGGACTCGACGAGACAAAGGCGCCGTCGAAGGCGGCCTTCACGTGCTCGGGAAACGCGACAAGCACCGCCCAGCACGGCTCCATCTGCACGGCGGCCACCGCTGCGGTCATCGACGCTGTCGCGGGCAGCAGTGCCAGCGCCTGCGGCGGCGGGATGGTGACGATGACGGCATCCCACGGTCCACCCGGTGTGTCGTTGGCGTCGGTGGAGGTCAGGTCGCGCAACGCCGCCGTCCAGAGGCCCGTGGCCACGTCGAACTGCAATGTCGATACCAGACGGCTGCAGGTGACGTCGAGGCCCTCCGCCAGATGACGTGCCACGCGGTTCATGGACGGTACGCCCACCCAGCGGATGGTGGTGTCGTCGACCGGGTCGCGCCCCTCGGAATCAAACGACGCCAGCCGTCCCCGCCACGGCGCAATCACACCGGCCGCCTGCCACGACTCGACCTGGGACTGGAAGTCGGCATCGCGCGCCGTGAGGTATTGCGCCCCGTGATCGAACGACCACTCGGCCTCGGTAGCCGTGAGGGCCTCGCCGTTCATGATGCGGCGCGTGCTGACGCGTCCGCCGGGCCCGCGGCCCTTGTCCACGACCTGCACTCCGCAGCCGGACTCCTTCAGGACCCGCGCCGCCGACAGGCCTGCGATGCCTGCGCCTACCACCAGCACCCGTCGCTGTTCAGCAGTCATGGTGAGGCTATTGTGTCAGCACACGGCCGATGCTGCCGCGATAGCCGGTCATTTCCAGATAGCCACGCCCGGTGACGGGCGTGCCGCGCGAGGTGCCCTGCATCTCGACCATGCCTTCCCAATAGGAAATGCCTGCGCCGGCGGTCGTCAGTTCCTGATTGCGCAGCGGAGTGGTGACCTGCAGCGAGAGTCCCTGCGAGGGAATCTCGATCTGCCAGCGGAGAGGATATTTCGCCCCCGACGGCATGGCCTCGGGCGCGCCGATGGCGCGCTGCGTGAAGTCGCGCTCGACCAGATGTGTGGTGCGACCGACGCTGTCAATGAGGGTGCCGCTGCTGCGCGGGTCGCGTGTGCCGTCCGCCAGCCGCAGCTGATAGAGCATCAGCTCGCGGCCGTCACTCAACTGCAGTGACAGCCAGTCCCAGCCCTGCTGCCCGGTCTCGAGGAAGCTCGACCCAAACTCGCGGTCCATCCAGCTGTCGCCGGTGACCTCGATCCGTTCGCCATCGATGATGAGCGTGCCGCGCGTGGGCATGCGCGTCAGCGAGTAGTAGTGCGACGCGTTGCCCGGTCGCGCGCCCTTCTGCGAAATACCGTTGATGCCGTTGATGACCGGCGGCTTGCCTTCATCGAGCACCAGTTCGACACCAACCTCGCGACCCGGTGCGCGCAGCACGTGACGTCCGTCGGCATCCTTCGCGGCAGACCACTCTTCATTCCAGACACGATAGCGATCGGTGGCTGCCCCTGAGAGCCCGGGGCCGCTGCGTGTCAGCTTTTCGGCATAGCGATAGCGCTGGCCCGACGGGTCGCTGACGGCCAGGTGCGCCATGTAGAGATCACGCACGGCCCAGACCGACGGATTGACCGGCGCCCGATCGACGCCGACGCGGAAAAACGTCACCTGATAGCCGAAGTGGCGACCATCGCGGCTCTGGACGTTGCCGGTGTAATACCACCACTCAATCTTGTAGTCGGGATGGCTCGCGTGGTCCTGGGGAAACTGGTAGCGGTAGCCTGCGTTGGCTTCCTTCCAGGCCGCACTCGCTGGTGGTGTACCGCCAGGCACCTGTGCCGACACGGGCGCATGCCCAGCGAGTGCCGTCAGCAGGCCGGTCAGTGTGACCAGGGCCGCCAGGTGGCGGACGGGCGTGCCGCAGACGTTATTCATCATGATCGACCACCAGGCGCGCCGCTCTGCGCGCGGGATAGAGGCCCGCTAGTGCCGTGGCGATGATCACCACGACAGAGACCTGCGCCAGAAAGACCACGGGCACCCTGAACTGAATGGTCCAGCCGAAGCTCTGCACGTTGATGACGTAGACGAGCAGGACGGAGAGCGCGAGCCCCACCACGAGTCCGACGACTTGACTGAGGGTACCGAGCAGAGCGGCTTCGATGACCACCATCCGCTGCACCTGACGTCGGGTGGCGCCGATGAGCCGCAGCATCGACAGTTCCCGTTGGCGCTCGAGCACAAGAGTGAGCAACGTGGCGGCCACGCCCAGCATGGCGACGACGATGGCAATGACTTCAAGGGCGTAGGTAATAGCGAACGTACTGTCGAAGATGCGCAGGACCTCACTGCGCAAGTCACGATTGGTATAGATGAAGGCCCGGTGGCCCTCGTCCAGCGACTCGATGATTTCCCGCCTCACACGTTCGGGTTCGGCTCCCGGCTTGAGGAACGCCGCCATGCCCGTCGGAGCCAGGTCGCCAAAATACTTAGCGAACACCGGACGGTCCATCACCACCATGCCGCGGTCGACGGCGTAATCGTAGGAAACGGCGGCGATCCGGAACGGCCGTGCGCCCGCCGGAAGATCGAGCGTGATCGTGTCACCCGCATGGACGCCGTAGCGATTCGAGAATGCCTCGGAGACCACCACCGATTCGGTACCGATGGCCGCCTGCACGGCCGCGCGCCCGTCCTCGGGTTCCTTGAACAGCAGGGCCCCGTAATCGATGACCACCTGATAATTGCCCGCCCCGAGCACGACGAAGTTGTCGCGATAGACCAGGTCGATGTTGCGGAACGAATCATACGCCGCGACATCGGGATGCGCAGCCACGGCTGCCTGCACCTCGGCCGACAAGGTCTGTTCAGACCCTGTGGTCGGCTGCATGCCCGGGCCGATGAAGAGGTCAGCCTGCAGTGTCTGTCCGATCCAGTAGGCGACGGTGTCGCGGAAGCTGCCGATCATGACGGCAATCGCCACCATCATCGACAGGCTGACGGCGAGCGCGGCCACGGAGATCGACACGCGAGGGATGGAGGCTGAGAGGTTGGCGTGGGCCAGCAGCCCTTCGACGCCGAGCAGGCGGCGCAGCGGGCGATAGAGCAGGCGCGTCAACGCGAAGATCGTGGCCGGGACCAGCAGCGATGCGCCGATGATGGTGGCGAACGACGACACGTAGCCGAAGATCGGCCGGCCACCGACCGGGCCCAGTTGCGCAAGCGCGAAGGCCGC
>JBIIDF010000001.1:0-46361 GCA_044238535.1 Vicinamibacterales bacterium | reverse complement strand
GGCCGCATGCCGTCCGCTGTGGGCTACCAGCCGACGCTCAGCACCGAAATGGGCCAGCTGCAGGAACGCATCACCTCGACCAAGAACGGCTCGATTACCTCGGTGCAGGCCATCTATGTGCCCGCCGACGACTACACCGACCCGGCACCGGCAACCACCTTCGCCCACCTCGATGCCACGACCAATCTGTCGCGACAGATTGCCGAACTCGGCATCTATCCGGCGGTCGACCCGCTGGCCTCGAGCTCGCGCATTCTCGACCCGCGCATCCTCGGTGACGAACACTACAACGTCGCACGCCAGGTGAAGCAGATCCTCCAGCGCTACAAGGACCTCCAGGACATCATCGCGATTCTTGGCATCGACGAACTGTCGGAAGAAGACCGCCTCACTGTGTCGCGTGCCCGCAAGATCCAGCGCTTCCTGTCGCAGCCTTTCTTCGTGGCCTCCCAGTTCACCGGTCGCGAAGGCAAGTACGTGCCCATCGCCGAGACCATCCGCGGCTTCCGCGAAATTGCCGAAGGCAAGCACGACGGCGTACCCGAGCAGGCGTTCTATCTGCAGGGCACGATCGACGACGTGCTTGAGAACGCCCGGCAGATGAAACAGTAGTCATGGCGACCCTCCCGACGAAACTCACTCTGCACATCGTCACGCCCGACCGATCGCAGTCGTACGACGTCGACGAGGTGTCGCTGCCCGGGTCCGAGGGAGATTTCGGCGTGCTACCCGGGCACACGCCATTCTTTACCTCGCTCCGGACCGGGCCGATGAGTTATCGGCAGGGGACCACGCGGACGGCAATGGTTGTGTCCATCGGTTTTGCCGAAGTAATGCCCGATCGGGTCAGTGTCATCGCGCAGGTGGCCGACACGGTCGACGGCCTCGATGAGGAACGCGCACGCGCCGGCATGACTCGTGCCGAAGAAATGATGGCCGACGTTCCCCACGAGATCGATTTCGAGCGGGCGCGCGTCGCTCTGTTGCGCACCCTTCAGCAACTGCAGGCGGAGACACGCCGCGGGGGCGGCCTCTAACGACGCCCGGCGGGACCCGCACGCCCGCCGGATCGGCTGGTGCGGCGGGACCCTGAGGCCCAGGCATCCGTTCCATGTGGCACAACCTCGCAGCCTTGCCCCGCTATCGCGGCCTCATCCAGACGCTGGTCGTCCGTGACCTGAAAGCCCGGTACCGCGGGTCGGTGCTGGGTTTCTTCTGGTCATTCATCAACCCGCTGCTGCTCCTCCTCATCTACAACTTCGTGTTCACCACGGTCATGCCGGGCGTTCGGCCGGCAGACCTCGAACCGTATGCGTTATTCATGTTCTGCGGCATCCTGCCGTGGACCTGGTTTTCCTCGTCCCTTCTGGAATCGTCCAGCACGCTGCTGTCGGGCGGTAACCTGATCAAGAAGGTGCTCTTCCCCGCGGAAGTCCTGCCCATCGTCACGGTGCTGGCGAACATGGCGCACTTCTTCCTCGGCCTGCCGATTCTGGTCACGTTTCTCGTCTACTACCGGCGGCCGCTCGACCCTGTGGAACTGCTCTGGTTCCCGGTGATCGTGCTCGTGCAGCTCGTGCTGACGATTGGACTGGCGCTACTGCTGTCGGCTCTCACGGTGCACTTTCGCGACCTGAAAGACCTGCTCGGCAACCTGCTGACGCTGTGGTTCTTCGCTACACCCATCATCTACCCGATCAGTCAGGCACCTGACTACATGCGTTGGGCCATGAATCTCAACCCGATGACACACCTCGCCATTTCCTATCAGGAGGTGCTGTTCTACGTGGGTCCGCACGGACACTGGCGCTGGCTGATGAGCCTCGCCCTGCTGGCGGTACTCGTCTTCCTGCTGGGCTACTTCGTCTTTGACCGCCTGCGCGATTCATTTGCGGAGGAGGTGTGAGATGACACCGGCCATCGATGTCGTCAACGTCTCAAAGGTCTACCGTCGCTTCGCACGCCAGCGGCAGTTCGCCACGCTGAAAAGCGCCCTCCTCAAGGGCAGCCTCATTCAAGATCTGCAGCCCGACGAGACGTTCCCGGCGCTTCGGGGCGTCTCCTTTCAGGTCCCGAAGGGCTGCACCTACGGCGTCATCGGCCGGAACGGTTCGGGTAAATCCACACTGCTGAAATGCGTGGCCGGCATTTCACGGCCCAGTGCCGGACACATCACCGTCGACGGCCGTGTCTCGGCACTCATTGAACTCGGTGCGGGGTTCCACCCGGAAATCTCCGGCCGGGAGAACGTGTTCATCAACGGCATCATGCTCGGGCTCTCCAAGAAAGAGGTCGAGCGCCGCTTCGACGAAATTGTCGAGTTCGCCGAGCTGCAGGATTTCATCGACGCGCCGGTCAAGACCTACTCCTCCGGGATGTACATGCGGCTCGGCTTTGCCGTCGCCATCCACGTTGACCCCGAAGTGCTGCTCGTCGACGAGGTCCTCGCCGTCGGCGACCAAGGCTTCACGCTGAAGTGCCTCGATAAGTTTGCGGAATTCCGGCGCAAGAACAAGACGATCCTGCTCGTCACGCACTCGCTCGACCTGGTGGAAAAGTTCTGCGACCAGGCGCTGTGGCTCGACAAGGGCCAGACCAAAGCAGAAGGCGAATCAAAGCGCGTGGTGGCGTCGTACATCATCGACGTCGAGAAGAGCGAGGAACAGGAGCTCGCCAAAGCGGAGTCTGCACGTCTCGCCGCCACGGCGTCCGTGACTCCCACCGCCCAGGCACAGGACGCCCCGTCAGACCCGGTCAGCACCGGTGATGCCCCGACCGACATGTTCAAGGCTACAGAGGGCCGCTGGGGGACGCGCGAAATCGAGATCATGAAGGTGAGCCTGCTCGGGCCGGACGGTCAACCCGGACACGTCTTTCATCATGGCGACTCCATCCGCGTGACGATGACCGTGCGCGCCCACCAGCCGAACAAAGATTTCGTGTTCGGCCTGGGCATCTTCAACGCCGACGGCGTCTGCTGCTACGGCACCAATACCTATCTCGAAGAGCACCAGCCAGACGAGTTTTCCGGCGAGGGTCAGGTCACGTTCGTGGTCGACAGTCTCCAGCTGGTCGAGGGCACCTATCGTCTCGATTTGGCCGCCCATAAACTGGACGGCTATCCATACGACTACCATCGGTTGCTGTATACCTTCCGCGTGAAATCCCGCACGAAGGACGTCGGCATCTACCGACCAGCCCACCGCTGGGAGTTCTCCCCGGCCATCCGGTTCAAGGCGCCTGACGCGCCCCGAACCTTCTGACGGCCGGCCCATTCCGGCGCCGGGGCTGACGTGCACATCCGGTCCTCCGCACCCCTGACCGCCACCGCCGCCGGGGCGCTGGCCGCCGCCGTGCACGGGCGCGGTGGCCGCGTGGTCTTCACCAACGGCGTGTTTGACGTGCTGCATCCTGGACACGTGCGATATCTCACCGAGGCACGAGTCCTCGGCGATGTGCTCATCGTCGGCATCAACGCCGATGCCTCGGTCCGACGTCTGCAGAAGGGGCCCGACCGCCCTCTCAATCCCGAACATGAGCGCGCGGAAGTCGTGGGCGCGCTCGCCTGCGTGGATGCGGTCGTGGTGTTCGGCGAGGACACCCCCCACGCCCTCATCAGCGCGGTCCAGCCCGACATCCTGGTGAAAGGCGCCGACTGGCAGGCGGACGCGATCGTGGGCCGCGACATTGTCGAGGCCCGAGGGGGCCGCGTCGAGCGTATCGCCCTGGCCCCGGGCTACTCGACCACCACGATCCTCGACCGCGTGCGCAGAGGCCACCCGTGAGCACGACTTTCCTCGCCCTTCAATCAATCCTGCTGGCTGCGGCTCAGCGGTCGGGCCTGACACGAGACGTCCACCATCTAACCGGTCTTGACGGCGCGGCGCAGGCCCTGGCGATTGCCGCCACCGCCCTGAGGCTGCGACCGCGTCCGCTCCTCGTGATGACGCCCACCGACGCTACGATTGACACGCTGGTGGACGATGCGCGGTTTCTCCTGGCGGCGCTTGAAGGCCTCAGCACCGATGCCGTCGAGCGCGTGGTCCTTCCACTGCCTTCCCTGCAGGTGGACCCGTATCGAGGACTGGCGCCCCACTTCAGGGCCGCATCCTCCCGCGCCCAGGCTCTGCATGCCCTCGCGAGCGGACAGGCCCGCATTGTGGTCGCCTCAGCTGCGGCGATGCTGCCCCGCGTCGCACCGCCCACGGCCTTCCGGAGCCTGTCGACCACCCTCAAGACCGGTCTCGACTACTCCCCGGAAGACCTCGTGCAGATGCTGGTCGACGGCGGCTACCAGCGCCAGGATCCGGTCGACGAGCATGGCGAATACTGTTTGCGCGGCGGCATCCTCGACCTCTTTGGCGCCGGCGAAGCCCAGCCAGTCAGACTCGAGTTTGTGGGTGACACGATCGAATCGATTCGACGCGTCGACGCTGCCACGCAGCGGTCCATCGAGTCACTCGACCAGTACACGGTCGTGCCCGTTCGCGACTTCTCGGGACACGACACCGACCCCGCAGACCTGCCGACGGGCAGTCTCCTCGACTACCTCGCACCCGCGACGCTCCTCGTCGTGGAACCCGACGATGTCCGAGACCAACTGGCAGACTCGTGGGCGCGGGTGCGCTCGTCATATGACGACATTCCGGAGCCTGACCGTGTGAACCGTCCGGCACCCGGCGCGCTGCTGATCGAACCGTCCCAGGTCGAGGCCCGCTGGGCTCAGGCCATTCACCTCTCGGCCCTGGCCCTCGACACCACTGCCACCGGTGCCGGCGCGCTGCACGTGCCGTCGCAGCCCACCCATGAATTCAAGGGACGCATTCCCCAGTGGGTGGCCGACCTCCGGGAGGCTCGGGACCGGGGCGACACCATCGTGTTTGTGGCCGGCGCACGCGGACGCGCCGAACGTGCTGTGGAGTTGCTGCGGGACTACGACATCCGCGCCGTCTGGTCAGGCGCGCCAACAGGGGTGGCCGCCACTGGCGCCGTCATCGTCGTTGACGGACACCTGTCTCGAGGATTCCGCCTGCCTGCTGTGCAACTGCAGGTCTACGCCGAGACGGACGTCTTTGACGAAGCCCGGCACCGTCAGCGGGGTCGGGGACCGCAGCGATCGGCCAGTGCGGCCTTCCTGTCAGACCTGCGTGACCTCAAGGTCGGAGACTTGATCGTGCACGTGGATCACGGCATCGGCCAGTTTGTCGGTCTCAAGCAGATTACCGTCGGCGACGACACACGGGAGTTCCTCGAGCTCCGGTATCACGGCGACCACAAACTCTTCGTGCCGGTCGAGCGACTGGATCTGATCCAGAAATACGGGGGCGGTGGTCAGCCCGCCCTCGACAAACTGGGCGGCACGTCGTGGGAAAAAGCCAAGTCGCGCGTGCGCAAGGCCATGCGGGACATGGCCGAGGAACTCCTGAAACTGTATGCGGCGCGGAAAGCGGTGCCCGGCCACACCTACGGCGTCGATACCCACTGGCAGGAGGAATTCGAGGGAGCGTTCCCCTGGGAGCTGACTCGCGACCAGGCGGCCGCCGTGGCCGACATCAAGCGCGACATGGAATCGACCACACCCATGGACCGCCTGCTGTGCGGCGACGTGGGCTACGGCAAGACCGAAGTGGCCATGCGTGCGGCGTTCAAGGCGGTGATGGACGGCAAGCAGGTGGCACTGCTGGCACCGACCACGGTGCTGGCGTTCCAGCATCTCACGACGATGAAGCAGCGCTTCGCCGCCTTCCCGACGCGCATAGAAATGATCAGCCGCTTCCGCACGCGACAGGAGATTGCCCAGTCGCTGGAAGACCTCGCGGCTGGCCGCCTCGACATCATCGTGGGTACACACCGGCTCCTCTCGAAAGATGTGCAGTTCCGCGATCTCGGGCTGTTGATTGTCGATGAAGAGCAGCGGTTCGGTGTGGCTCACAAGGAACGCATCAAGCAGATGCGGAAGAAGGTCGACGTCCTGACGATGACCGCGACGCCCATTCCGCGAACGCTCAACATGTCGCTGGTCGGCATCAGGGACATGTCGGTGATCGAGACGCCGCCTCGCGATCGCCTCGCGATTCAGACCAGCGTCGTGAAGTTTGACGCGGACGTGATCACCCAGGCGATCAGGAGTGAGCTGTCACGCGGGGGCCAGGTGTACTTCGTGCACAACCGCGTCGAATCGATTTTCTCGATGGGGAGCCTGCTCCAGCGGCTGGTGCCGGAGGCGCGTGTGGTTGTGGGACACGGGCAGATGGGCGACGACGAGCTCGAGCGCGCCATGCTCGACTTCATGGCGCACAAGTACGACATTCTCCTGGCGACCACGATCGTCGAGAACGGCATCGACATCCCGAATGCCAACACCATCGTCATCAATCGTGCCGACCGGTACGGCCTGTCGCAGCTCTATCAGTTGCGCGGCCGAGTAGGCCGTAGCGATCGCCCGGCGTATGCCTATCTGCTGATTCCCCCCGAGGAATCGCTGTCAGCCGTGGCCCGCAAGCGGCTGTCGGCCATCCGGGAATTCAGTGACCTCGGCAGTGGCTTCCGCATCGCGGCCCTCGACCTTGAAATCCGAGGGGCGGGCAATCTGCTGGGTGGGCAGCAGAGCGGTCACATCGATGCCGTTGGCTTCGAAATGTACATGAAGCTGCTAGAGGAGACCATCCGCGAACTGAAGGGTGAGGACCTCGAAGATGATGTGCGCGCGGTGGTAAATCTGAAAGTGGACTTCCGCCTGCCCGAGGCGTATGTGCCAGACATGAATCAGCGCCTGTCGATTTACAGGCGTATTGCCGGCGCGCGGAGCGAGGACGAAATTGCGGGCGTGGTGGACGAAGTGCGCGACCGCTACGGTGTGCCGCCGACATCCCTGCTGAATCTGGCGGACTATGCCCGAATCCGGGTGCTTGCCGATCGGCTGGGCATCGAAACCGTCGACCGCGACGCCTCGGCCGTCGTCATACGGTTCAGAGACAAGAAATCAGGAGTCGACCCGGTGCGCCTGCTGGCGATGATTCGCGAGCGGCCTGACTTGACCCTGGTGCCGCCCTCGGGGGTGCGCCTGTCGCTGCAGGCCCCGGCGCACCCGGCGCCGGGGTCGACCCCGAGTGGGCCGACCCGACTGGTCGGAGGGCTTCGACCCGGCCAGCTGCCTCGTCGGGCGGCGCGGAAGCCAGCCTGGTGGGCGGAGAGGGCCACTGCCGGTGAGGTGACGCCGGGTTTCAGCAAGGCTGAAATCCTCAAGGCACCCGAGGAGGATCCGCGGGCGGCTGATGGTGTGCTGGAGCGGGTGACCGGCTTCTTGCTGACGCTGACAGACGAACAGTAAACTCAAGACTTCAGGACTTCCATGACCATGACCCGACAACTGCTGGCCGTGACTGCGCTGGTGGCCGTGACGGCGGCCGCGCCCCGTGCTGACATCCTTGAGCAGGTGCTGGTCAAGGTGAACGGCGACATCATCACCAAGACCGACCTCGAGCAGCGGCAGATTGCGGCCCTGCGCCAACGCGATCCGAACCTGCGACCGAACAGCGACGCCGAGCTCCAGAAGGCCCTGACCGACATTACGCCCAGCGTCATATTGGAAGCCGTGGACGAACTGCTCATTACCCAGCGGGGCAAAGAGCTGGGCTATTCGATGACGAATGAGCAGTTCACGGAAATCCTGAACAACATCAAGAAGGAAAACAAGCTCGACGACGACGCACAGTTTCAGGCGGCCTTGCAGCAGGAGGGCCTGACGCTGGCCGACCTGCGGCGTCAGCTTGAGCGCACGATGATTGTGCAGCGCGTGCAACAGACCGAAGTGATGTCCAAGCTGCAGGTCACGGATGCCGAACTGAAGATGTACTACGACAGCCACCGCGACACGTTCACCAGCAAGCCGCAGATCACGCTGCGGGAGCTGCTGGTTGCGGTTCCGCAGACCGAGCAGGGTGTGAATGTGGGGCTCGAGGAAGAGGCGAACGCCAAAGCCGAGGACATCCGGAAGCGACTGCTGGCGGGCGAACCCTTTGCGCGGTTGGCCGCGGACCTGTCCGATTCGCCCTCGAAGGCCAATGGCGGTCTCGTCGGTCCGTTGACCGCCGATGTGCTTGCGCCGGAACTGCAGACGGCACTGGCACCGCTCAAGGCGGGAGACCTGACGCCGGTGTTGCGCACAGGCCGCGGTTTCCAGCTGATCAAGCTGGAGACGATGGAGGCGGTAACGGTCAAGACGTTTGACGAAGCGCGCAGTGACATTGCACAGCGGCTATCCAACGACAAGCGCCGGGCTGAGTTCAAGCGGTTCATCGACCGACTGCGGGGGCAGGCGATCATCGACTGGAAGAATGCCGACCTGAAACAGGCCTATGAGCTGGGCCTGAAGAACGCCGAGGCGGAACTGGCGGCGTCGGCCGCGCCATGAGCGACGACGCACGTCTGGGCTGGTATGCGGTCTGGACGCGGTCGCGCGCCGAAAAGTCGGTTCGCGATCAGTTGATCGGGAAAGGCATTGACGTCTTCCTGCCGACGGTCATTCAGTGGAGCCGCTGGAAGGATCGCCGAAAGCAGGTGGAGTGGCCGCTCTTCCCCGGCTACTGCTTCGTGAAGATGGACCCGCGTTCGAAACTGCCCGTGGTCTCCTGCGACGGCGTGGTGCATATCGTCAGCGTTGATGGCTGGGCTGCCGAAATTCCCGAGCAGGAGATCGAGGCGATTCGCACCCTCGTCAGCAGCACGCTCGCCCTGGATCCCTGCCCGTTCCTTGACGAGGGCGATCCGGTACGCGTGGTCGCCGGGCCCCTGACCGGGGTGACCGGACGACTGCTGCGTAAAGGGAAAGATGCGCGGCTGGTGGTGTCGATTGAGTTGATCGGGCGAGCGGTCAGCGTGCAGGTGCATGCGGCTGACGTGCGGGCCCTGTAACGACGGGAGATCCTGTGGACGCCCAGCAGCCTCCGGCTATCGGCACGGTCTCGTTGCCTTCACCCTTCGTGGTGTCGCCGATGGCGGGAATGACCGACACGGCGTTTCGCCGGCTCGTGAAGCGCCAGGGCGGCTGTGGGCTGGTGGTATCGGAAATGGTCAGCAGCGAAGGACTCGTGCGCGGTATCGACCGCACCCTCGAGTATGCCGAGTACACCGAGGAAGAGCGCCCGGTGTCGATACAGATATTCGGCGGCGACCCTGAGCGCATGGCCGAGGCCGCCCGCGTGGTCGAGAGCATGGGCGCAGACATCGTCGACGTGAACATGGGCTGCCCGGTGGCCAAGATCGCCAAGCACCACGCGGGCTGCAGCCTGATGCGCGAACCCCGTCATGCGGCAGCCATCATCGAGGCGATGGCGAAGGCCGTGCGGATTCCGGTGACCGTCAAGATGCGCAAGGGCTGGGACGAGACCGACCTGACCGCACCCGAGGTTGCACGGCGGGTGCAGGACGCCGGGGCAGCGGCCATCGCCATCCACGGCCGCACGGCAAAGCAGTCCTATACCGGGCAGGCTGACTGGGATTTTGTGAGTGCCGTCGCGGCAGCCGTGCAGATTCCCGTCTTCGGATCGGGCGATTGTCTCGAGCCAGAACAGGTGGTGGCGCGCCTGCAGGGCGGTGTCAGCGGCGTGTTTGTGGGCCGAGGCGTGCTGCGCAATCCATGGATTCTGGCGCAGGCCCGCGACCTCCTGGAGGGGCGTGCGCCGCGTGTGGTGACGTTGCAGGAGCGCGGCCAGTTCCTGCTCGACTACATCGAGTTGTTGCTGAACGACCCGACCCAGGAAGTCGAGGGATTCCGTCATCAGGCTCCTGGTCTGGCGGAGGCCGAACCGCCTGCCCGTGTGCTGAGTCGCGAGCGATGGGTGGTCAACAAGGTGCGCGCCCTGTGCAGCTGGTATACCAAGGGCCTTGATGGCGGGTCGCACTTGCGCACGCGCGTCAATGCCGCGGAATCGCTGCCACACCTGCGCGCCATCATCGACGAGTTCTTTACCGACACCGGACATGACTGGCGCAGCCATCCTGCCGAACAGGCTGAGTAGGTGCCGGCCGTGCCGAGGGCGCTGGCGTTTCGGGTATAGTCGGACGCGAACGGAGGTGTGCTGTGGTGACACGATGTGCGCTGGTTCTGATGATGTTCTGTGCCGCGTCCACGGGGTGGGCGCAGACCCCGGCTCCGCGTGCGACTGATCGCAGCAAGGCCACCATCTTCACGGCCGAAGACCTGGCAGCCGCGCTGGCCACGCTGCCAGCCGACCGCCCATCTGGCGCAGCCCGCGTGTTCTCCCTGGCGCCCTACACTGTGAATGTCGAGCAACGGCAGCCACGTCAGCAGGGGGCCTCACTCCACGAGGCACAGGCCGAGTTTTTCTATGTCATCGACGGCACAGCGACGCTGCTGACCGGGGGCACGGTGACCTCGCCCACCAGGAACGGCTCGAACATCACCGGGCCGGGCATTGAGGGCGGTGTGCGTCAGTCCTTCAAGAAGGGCGACTTCATGATTGTGCCCTCCGGGGTCGCCCACCAGTTCCTCGACATTACGGCCCCGGTGCGGCTGCTGCAGATCTATCTGCCGAACGCGCCGCAGTAGCCGACTCCGTGCTGCGCGATACTGCGTGCGGGTTCAGGCGTCCCCCGGCTGTCTGCGCCCACCGTCCCGGCTACTGCAGCGTCTCGGCGTCGACCAGCGACCGCAGCTGTGCGGGTTCGACGGTTTCGAAGTCATTAGCGAGCGCGACCTGAGCGCAGGAGCGGAACTGCCGGCCGAGCTCGATGTGTGCGGGATGTTTCAGATACGCATCGAGATCGTCGACCGAGTGAAACTCGAGGACCGCGAGAAACTCGAACTGCACGGGTGAGAGATCGTCGTACGAATAGCCGAGCCGACGCCGGCGTCCCACACGGGCACGCGCGATCGAGGGAATGCCCGAGAAGGCCTGTTCCATGGCCTGGGCCATGGCCTCGCGCTCGTCGACGGTGAGCGTATCTCGCGGTGTCAGCAGGACGATGTGCGTGATCATTCCTCACCGCCCTGCGGGTCGGAGCCCTGCGTGGGCCGCGGTCGTCGGAGCGGCATGGTGCCCTCACGCCGGCGCTCGATGTTCTGCCGGATGTTCTGTTTGAAACGCGTCCATTTGGCCTTCTTCGCGTCGATGTACTTCTGCCGGGGATCGCGATGATTCCCCCCGGGCCGCCATTTGCGGTCACGCGGCGGTTCATCGGGCCGTCGGGCCTCGCGCTTGCGTTCGGTGGCGGCGCGCCGCTCGGCGACGAAGGTGTCTTCGGCGTGCTGCGGCGAGTCCCAGAGACGCCCTGACTGGAACCACATCATGCGGGCCCCGGGGTGGCGCGCCTTCAGCCGATTGAACGTCGGCAGCAGTTCGTCGTAGTCGCGCGCACGAAACGCCGTGGGTTGCCCGTCAACGAGGACGGTCCAGTAGGAAAAACGCGGAGGCACGTCGGTATCGTATCGCGAGACCCGTTCAGGATGCTGGGGTGGCTGGCGTCATGCGCTTGAGCTTCTCGACCAGCGTGGTGCGTTTCAGCGAGAGCAGCCGCGCGGCGTCTCCGCGGTGGCCCCCGGTGCGCTCCAGGGCCTGCCCGATGAGCTGCCGCTCCAGGCGGGCGATCAGGGCTGGCAGGTCGGTGCCCTCGTCGGGGAGCGTAGTCGAGACGATGACCGATGGTACGTCTGGCTGAAATTCTTCGGGCAGGTCGGGCACGTCGATGCGCTGGGCACTGGCCCCCAGGATGAGGGCGCGCTCAATGACGTTTTCGAGTTGGCGGATATTGCCGGGCCAATCAGCCGCCATCAGGCGGCGCATGGCGTCCTGGGTCACTACGACCGGGGACGACCCATCGGCGCGGCGTTCGATGAATCGGTTCACCAGCAGGGGGATATCCTCGGCCCGATCCCGCAGGGGCGGCAGATCGAGCGGTACGACATTGAGGCGATAGAAGAGGTCCTCGCGGAAGGAACCCTCGGCCACCATGGCGGCCAGGTCGGCGTTGGTGGCGGCGATGACGCGCACGTCGACCTGCAGCGTGCGTGTATCGCCGACGCGCTCGAAGGCCCGCTCCTGCAGCACCCGCAGCATCTTGACCTGCAGGGCCGGCGGCATGGTGCCCACTTCGTCGAGAAAGAGCGTGCCGCCATCGGCCTGTTCAATCCGGCCGGGTCGATTGGCCACGGCACCGGTGAAGGCACCACGGACGTGTCCGAAGAGTTCGGCTTCGAGCAAGGGCTCGGGAATCGCGCCGCAGTTGAGCGCGACGAACCGGTGTGATCGGCGCGGACTGCCCTGATGGATGGCTCGCGCCACCAGCTCCTTGCCGGTGCCGGTCTCGCCAGTGATCAGCACCGTCGCGGCCGTCGGGGCCACGGCCTCGATTCGCTGGTAGAGTGCGCGCATGGGGGCACTGCGACCGACGAGGGCCCCCAGCCCGAACCGTTCATCGAGCTGCTGGCGCAGATAGGCGTTCTCTGCCTTGAGTCGCCGCTGTTCCAGAGCGGTGTCGATGATGTGCCGCAGTTCGTCGAAGGGAAACGGCTTGGCGACAAAGTCGGTGGCCCCGCGCTTCAGCAGATCGACGGCGTCCCGGACGGTGGCGTACCCGGTCAGGACGATGGCAATGAGTGAGGGATAGCGCGTCAGGGCCGCATCGATGACGGCCCGGCCGTCGATGCCCGGCAGGTGCAGGTCCACGAGCAGGATGTCGTAGGCAAACCGTTCCAGTCTGGCAAGCGCCTGTTCGCCGGAGACCGCCTCGTCGACCTCGAATCCTGCGTCGCGGAGGCGTTCCGCCACGACATCCCGCAGGCTTTCTTCATCATCGACCAGAAGGATAGATATCGTGGAATCAGCCACTTAGCGAGATTGTCAATCTATTGACGCAGGTTGTCAACGCTGCACATCTAATCTCATGGTGGCAGAATCCGATACACCGGTTGAAGACAAACTGCGCACCATGCGGAAGCGGGGTGCCCTGAAGGGTGGCCGGGTGACTGGCCAGGAGGTTCAGCCGTGGAACGTCAGACCGTGAGCATCATGAAGGCCTGTGACATGGTGGGTGTCAGCCGACGCACCATCTACAACTGGATTGCCGCTGGCAAGGTTGAGTATGTGCGGACGGCCGGGGGCAGCATCCGGATTTTTGTCGACACGCTGTGGCGCCAGCCGGACGGCGCGTCCGTCTCGGCAGCGACCCACGTCTAGCCTCACGCTGGTGAGCCTGGTCCGCGCAGGCCATGAGGTGGACCCCACCCACGGTCCACCTCTGTGACGGAACCATGGTCCTGCCGCACACACCGAGAGACGCGCAGCGTGTCAAAATCATGACGCCGACACCTGCGCCTCTGTCACAATTTTGACGATCTTTACAGCATTACACGTCGATTCCCTGAAACGGACAGCACGATCAAACTCTTTCGATTCACCGACTTAGAAGAAATTTCACGCCGAGAGCCGGAATTGCACAATTCTGGCATCGAGCTTGCCACTATCAACTGGCATGAAGACGCTCGACTCGTTCACCACCGACCGTGTCACGGCCGGCCTTCCCTTTGTGGAGGCCCTCGCGCGACGCATGGCCTCGACCATGCCGCACTCGATTGAGGTCAGCGACCTGGTCCAGGATGGCGTGCTGGGCCTAATTGATGCGGCACAGCGCTTTGATGACGCGCGCGGAATCAAGTTCGAGACATTCGCCGAGCGCCGCGTCCGCGGGGCCATGATTGACGCGTTGCGGAAGGATGCGTGGCCGCGCAGCGTGCGTCGCCTCCGCCGTGAGATCGAGGCGGCACGTGTCATGCTCCGCGAACGACTGGGTCATGAGCCCTCGCTGGCCGACCTCGCGGCGGCCCTTGGCAAGGACGAAGAACACCTGCAGCGCACCATGGTGCGCATTGCGACCATCGAATCGACGTCGGCACAGACGGCTCCTGATTCCGGCGATGAGTATCCGCACGACGGCGTGCTGGTGCCGGCCGAGCCCGCCCGTCCCGATGCGATTTACGAAGCAGACGAACAGCGCCGTCGTGTGCGCACGGCGATGGCGAGCCTGCCGGTACGCGATCAGCAACTGATTGCGATGTATTACTTCGGCGACGCCACGATGAAGGCCATCGGCGAACACCTGGGCGTGAATGAATCACGGGTGTCGCAGTTGCACACCCGGGCCCTGCGTCGACTGCGCGACGCGATGATGGCCACGCCGGGGGCAGCGACGACGGCCCCACCGCCGCCGGCGTCAGTCCTGCGCTTTCCCACGCCCCCGGGGATGGCGCGTGCAACCCTGTCGGGCCGTGACACGGGTTCGACCACTCATCCGAGCGTGTCTCGTACCGCACGTATGACGTCGGTCAGCCTGAACGGCTTCGACAGCCAGCGGCAGGCGGTCTCGTCGAGAAAACGCTCGGCATCGGTGCCCACCACATCACCGGTCACGAAGATCACCCGGCGTGCCAGTGCCGGCATGGCCGCGACCATGGCCCGGTAGAACTGCATGCCGTCGACCCGCGGCATCTTCAAATCGCACATCACCACGTCGTAGGACGCCTCGGCGATGCGCGCAAGGCCGTCGGCCCCGTCGCCGGCTCTGTCCACCACGCAGCCTTCGTCGATGAGTGCCTCGGCTACGGCAGCCGCCAGTTCGGGCTCGTCCTCGATGACGAGGACCCGGGTGCCTGTCAGCGGCTGCACTGGAGCCGACGCGGTACTGCGTCCAGCCGTCGGGACGATGTCCGCCGCGGGCGCTCCTGCGGCGGCCGGCAGTTCCATGACAAAGCTGGCGCCCCCCGTGGACGGCGAGGACACGCGCAGCTTTCCTCCGTGTTCGCGCATGAGGGCGTAGGCCACACTGAGGCCGAGACCGGTGCCCTGCCCCACATCCTTGGTGGTGAAGAACGGATCGAAGATACGGCCCTCCACCGCGGGCGGCACACCGGGGCCATCGTCACTTACCTCGACGAGCACCAGGCCGTCTGCGGGTGCGTGCCATGACCGCACCACCAGCACACCGCGGCCGTGCGCACTGCGCATGGCCTGCTCGGCGTTGATGATGAGATTCAGAAGCACCTGCTTCAACTGATGCCCATCGGCAAAGACCGGAGGCAGCCCGGAGGCCAGCGCATCGATGACCTGGATGTTGTGCAGGCGCTGCTCGTGTGCGCGGAGCGCAAGCGATTCACGGGTCACCCGCGACACGTCGACCAGACCCCGCGTCGACTGTCGTTTTCGGGCCACCGTCAGCAGTTGCCTGACGATGCGGGCGGCGCGCTCCGATTCACTCAGAATGACCCCGAGTCCGCGGCGCATGCGTTCATCTCCTGGCGCGGCCGAGAGACGTTCGGCCCAGGACAGGATGGTGGCCAGGGGATTGTTGAGCTCGTGCGCCACGCCTGAGATTGTGTGACCGAGTGCCGCGAGCTTCTCGGCCTGGCGCAGTTCATCCTGCAGTGCCCGTGACTGGTCATCCAGGGCCCTTCGCTCGCCGACATCGCGGCACACCGCCTCGAGGCGCAGGTGCGCCGGCTCGGTCTCATCGGCCGAGAGACCTGCCGTGACTTCGAGCCACGCGGTCGAGCCATCGTCTCGCCGCAGCCGCACGAGGTGGTCGGTTACCGCACCGCCCGAGCGAAGGCGGCTGAATAACTCCTCCCGCGCATGTCCGTCGGCAAACCGATCGGGCGCGAACGGGTTCACCTCAACGGCCGGTGTATCGAAGGGCTGCCCGAGCAGGAGCCTGAGGTGGGGATTGGCGGCGATGGTCTGCCACGTGCTGCCATCGAACCGGGCCACGTAGCATCCCAGGCGTACCCGCTCGACAAAGCCGGCGGCCAGCGCATCGGACATGGGTTCAATCTACTTCAGCCGTGCACGGTATGATGAGCCGCTCGTGTCTGACTCTCGTTCCGAACGCAGACTGGCCTGGCTGGCCTGGGTCACGATCTGTCTGGTGTGGGGCACGACCTATCTGGCCATCAGGGTTGCGCTCGAGACCATTCCTGTCTTCCTCCTGGCCGGCCTGCGCTGGATGACCGCAGGCCTCATCCTCACGGCGGTCACGAAGGGACGCGGCCGCCCGCTGCCACCCGTCGGCCAGTGGGGCGCGCTGGCGCTGCTCGGATTCCTGATGAACGTTCTGGGCAACGGCTTTGTCGTCTGGGCCGAGCAGTACGTGGCGAGTGGGTTGACGGCGGTCATCATTGCCTCGGTACCGTTCTGGTCCGTTGGCTTTGAGGCCCTACTGCCCGGCGGCGACCGCCTGCGAGGCAGCACACTCCTGGCCCTCGCGGTGGGCTTTGCAGGCATCGTGGTGCTGGTGTGGCCCGAGATGTCGGCCGGAGGCCAAGCGGGCGCGGCGATGGCTGGAGGTGTTGTGGCGATCCAGATTGCCTGTGCAGGATGGGCGCTGGGCACTTCCTACGCGAAGCGGCATCCCTCAGCGACCGACCCGGTGGCCACATCGGCCATTCAGATGCTGGCCAGCGGGACCATGCTGCTCAGTGTGGCCACGATGACGGGCGAATGGTCGGCGCTGCACTTCACGACGCGCAGTTTCAGTGCGCTCGTCTACCTGACCCTGGCCGGATCTGTGGTCGCCTACACGGCGTATCTGTATACCGTGGCGCATCTGCCGTTGACCACGGTCTCGCTGTACGCCTACATCAACCCGCTGATTGCCGTGCTGCTGGGTGCCGCACTGCTCGGAGAGCCGCTCTCGCCCCGCATTGCAGTGGCCTCGCTGCTGGTGCTGGGCGGCATGGCCCTGCTGCGACGAGTACAATCCTGACGTGGCCCGTCTCCCCCGCCTCTCTGAACTCACCACGGACGATGCCGGCACGGGATTTTTTCTCTGCACGCTGAAGGAAATACGACCCACGAAGGTGGGTGGAGAGTTCCTCGACCTCCGTCTGCAGGATGCCTCCGGTCAGGTGGTCGGGCGGTTGTTCGATGAGGTGAACCGCTACAGCGCCCAGTTTGATGCGGGCGATTTTGTCCGGGTGGAAGGCCGGGGGCAGACCTTCAACGGCCAACTGCAACTGAAAGTGTCCTCCATCCGACGGGTGCACGCTGAGCAGGATCGGCGCGAGGGCTTCCGCGAGGAAGACTGCGTGCTGAGTGCCCCGCGTCCGATTGGCGAGATGTGGGAAGAACTCGATGCCCGCGTCGCGGCGGTGTCACATCCGCCGTTGCGTGTGCTGCTGCGTCGCGTCCTCGACGACCACGGCGCTGCGCTGCGCGAATGGCCCGCCGCGCAGGTGATTCATCATGCCTATCGCGGCGGATTCCTCGAGCATCTCTGCACGATGGCGGCGGCTGCTGCTGACCTTGCCCGCCTGTATGCTGCCGACCCCGATGTGCTGCTGGCCGGCGTGATCCTGCATGACATCGGGAAACTGCAGGAACTCTCGTATGACCGGGGTCTTGTCAGCTACACGCGTGACGGCAATCTCCTGGGCCACATTACCCAGGGTGTGCTGCTTGTGCGTGCAATGACGGCGCAGATTCCCGACTTTCCCGACGACCTTCGCGTCCATCTGGAACACCTGATTCTGTCGCACCACGGTACCAAGGAGCACGGCAGCCCGGTAGAACCGAAGAGCGTCGAAGCCTTTATTCTGGCGGCGGTGGATGACCTGGACGCCCGTCTCAATCAGGTGCGGCGCGCGATTGCCGAGGATGCCGGCGACGGTGAATTCACCGCCTGGCACAAGAAGCTGAACCGCGTTTTCTACAAGGGGCCTGCCGCCGGCTGACCGGCAGACAGGGGTCAGGCGTCGGCGTCGTCTCGGCTGCCGAGCGCGAAGGCCATGGTGCCGTGCGCCACGAGGCGATCGCCGACGCGGGCGCGACCCTCGAGCACACCCATGCGGTGCCTGAGACGCTTCACTCTGGCTTCGATCGTGAGCACGTCGCCAGCGTGTACCGACCCGCGATAGCGCACACGTTCGATGCCTCTGAAGAAAATCAGCAGTCCCCGGTTTTCGGGCTTGGCGAGGATGAGAATGGCGCCGATCTGCGCGACGATCTCCGTCAGGATGGTAGGCGGCAGGGCCGGTCGGCCGTCTTCGGAGGTCGTCGAGAGATAGCGCTCGTTGATCGTGACGTTCTTGATGCCGACGATGCGGGTGTCGGTTTCGAACTCGGTGATGCGATCGACCAGCAGGAACGGATAGCGATGCGGAAGAATCCGTTCGATCGCCGAGTAATCGAGCGGCAGAGTCAGCACTTCGTCGTTCTGCATGGGCGGCACCCTCAGTATACTTCCCGCCACGCACCACATGAGTCATTCTCCTGTCCCGCCGCCGCCGACCGGTGCGGCCCTGCCTCCGCCTGACGGGCGTGATGCCACCGAACTGCTGGTGCTGGCAGAACTCGGCCGTGAAGTGTCGTCGGTGCTCGACCTCAACGAGCTCCTGCGCAAGATTCCCGAACTGATTGCCCGACTGACGACCTTCACGGTGTTCTCGGTGTATCTGCTGGACGAGTCCCGGGAGACGCTGCGCATTGCGTATGCGGTGGGCTATCCGGAAGAAGCCGCACGAACCGTGCGGCTGCGGCTGGGCGAAGGTGTGGTGGGCACCGCGGTCGCCGAAGGGCGTCCGATTCGCATCGATGATGTCTCGACCGATGTGCGGTATGTGCCGGTGGTGCCCGGAGTCGTCTCAGAGCTGGTGGTGCCGCTGCGGCACAAAGGGCAGGTGCTGGGGGCGCTCAACCTGCTGAGCGATCGCCGCGGCGAGTTCACCGAACAGGATGAGCGCGCGTTGCGCCAGTTTGCGGCGCACGTCTCCCAGGCGCTGGTGAACGCCCGCCTCTTCGAGACCGAGCGGTCGTATGCCGATACGCTCGAGACGCTGGCGGAAATCGGTCGCGAGATGAGCGCGATTCTCGACCTCGACGCCCTGCTGACCCGCATGGCGCAGCTGTTGCGGCGCCTCATCAACTACCGAATCTTCGGCATCGCGCTGCTGAACGAGTCGACGCAGCTGCTCGAGATGAAGCTCGCGATTCAGTACGGCGACAGTCCGCGCATCCTGCAGCCGGTGAAGCTCGGGGAAGGCATTGTGGGTCATGCGGCGCTGACGCGGCAGCCGGTGCTGGTGGACGATGTGGCGCGTGACCCGCGCTATATCAGCGCGGTGGAAGGTGTGCGATCGGAACTGGCGATTCCGCTGGTGCATCAGGACCGCTGCATCGGGGTGTTCGACCTCGAGAGTCCGGACCTGGCCGCCTTCACCAAGCAGCACGTCGAGCTCTTGACGCTGCTGGCGTCGCAGGCGGCGGTGGCGATTGAGAATGCGCGGCTCTACGAAGAGATTGTCGCGAATGAGCGACGGCTCGAAAAGGAGCTGGCGTTTGCTCAGCAGGTGCAGCGGGCGCTGCTCCCGCAGGAGCTGCCCAAGCGGCTGAAGGGCGTGGACGTCGCCTGGCACTTCGCCTCGGCGCGCGAGCTCGGGGGCGACCTCTACGATTTCCTGTCGCCGGAACCGCAGACGCTGGCTGTGGTCGTGGGCGATGTCACGGGCAAGGGCGTGCCGGCGGCCTTGTATGGGGCGTTTGTCGGTGAGCTCGTGCGGGGGCGCACGTTCCGTCGCCGGCTCGAGACCCGACGAAGCACACCGGCCAGCGTGCTGATGGCCATGAACCGCATCCTGCATGAGCGGCAACTGGAGGGGTATTTCTGCACGCTGTGCTACGCCCTGTTTGATTTCCGGCGGCGCCAGGTGACCTTCGCAAACTCGGGCCTGCCGTATCCGATTCGGGTTCGCGGGGGCGAGGCCGAGTCGATTCCCATGCCCGGCATGCCGCTGGGGACATTCGATGCGACGACCTACGACGAGGTGACGCTTGACCTGCAGGACGGCGATTGCTTTGTGTTCTGTTCAGACGGCATCTTCGAAGCGTTCAACGACGCCGGAGAAGAGTTCGGGACGGACCGCGTGATCGAGGCGGTGCGTACGCTGGGAGCGAGACCGGCCCGCGAGGTGGTGCACGCGGTGTTCGGCGCGATGCAGGCCTTCAGGGGCGATGCCGCGCAGACCGACGATCAGACGGTGGTGGTCCTGCGCCTGACGGGCGCGTGACCCAGTCCTCTGGCACCGCGCCCTCCACCCGTGGCAAGCGATAGTGCGCAAGAATCCGGGTTGTTTTCCACTTCGGATACCTGTTCGGCATGATGCCCAGGTGCGGCGCGCCCGCCTCCCTCGCCCGCGTTCTCTTTCACACCGCCCTGGTTCTCACTCTTCGGCATGGAGGCGATGGGCCGCGATCTGGGCACATCGTCCGGGAGGCACCCTGGGGATGTGTGGCGGTTGTTGAATCGCGGTCGCCACTCATGCGCTGGCGATGACAGCTCGTGGGAAACCACGTGTGCTGTCGCGGGACGTATGAGACACCTGACAGAGAGGTGACATGCTGTGAATCGAGTTCCGCCAGATCGACGTCTGCCCGTGACGGTGCTGTCGGGTTTCCTCGGCGCCGGAAAGACGACGCTGCTGAACCACGTGCTGCGCAACCGCCAGGGTCTGCGCGTGGCGGTGATTGTGAATGACATGAGCGAGGTGAACATCGACGCCTCCCTGGTCGCGCGTGGCGATGCGCGCCTGGACCGCATGGACGAGCGCCTCGTCGAACTGTCGAACGGCTGCATCTGCTGCACGCTTCGTGAAGACCTGCTCGAGCAGGTGGCGGCGCTGGCGCGGGAGGGCCGGTTCGATTACCTCCTCGTAGAGTCCACGGGTATCTCCGAGCCACTTCCGGTGGCCGAGACCTTCACGTTCGTCGACGGACAGGGGCAGAGCCTGTCCGATTTGGCCCGGCTCGACACGATGGTGACGGTCGTCGATGCTGCGGCGTTCCTGCGCGACTGGGAAGCCGGAGACGGTCTCGATGATCGGGACATGGCGCTCAACGAGGATGACGATCGCACGGTAGCAGACCTGCTCGTGGATCAGGTGGAATTCGCCAATGTGCTGCTGATCAACAAGACAGACCTGGTGACCGAGGCCGCGCTCGCGCACCTCGAGGCCGTCCTGCGCCGGCTGAATCCCGGCGCCCGTATCCTGAGGGCCACGGAGGCCTGCGTGCCGCTGGATCAGGTGCTCGACACGGGACTCTTCTCGTTCGAGGAGGCCTCACGGTCGAGCGGCTGGCTGTCGGTGCTGCGGGGTGAGGAAACGTCAGAGGCCGATGAATACGGCATCGCGTCATTCGTCTATCGGGCCCGGCGGCCGTTCCATCCGGAACGCTTCTGGCAGATGATTCACGAAGACTGGCCGGGTGTCGTTCGGTCCAAGGGTTTCTTCTGGCTCGCGTCCCGCTGGGACATCGTCGGCGAGTGGTCTCAGGCCGGCACTTCGTGCCGTACCGAGCCGGCGGGCATCTGGTGGGCGGCAACGCCCACGGCCGAGTATCCCACCGAGCCCGAGGTGCTGACGTCGGTGATGCGCGACTTCCAGGAACCGTGGGGCGATCGCCGGCAGGAACTGGTGATTATCGGCCTGTCGGTGAACGAGGCGGCACTACGGGCGCGCCTCGACGCCTGCCTGGTGACGGAAGACGAACTGGCGACCGGCCCTGAGGCTCTGGCTGCCCTGAGGGATCCGTTTCCCGAATGGCCGATGGTTGAGGCTGAAGAAGACGAGGGCGAGCCTCACCGGAGCGACATCGTCCACTGAGGCAGCACGCCGGCCGATGACGCACCGGCGTGCGCCCGGGTCGGTGTCAGGGAAACTGGATGAGATCGCGCGGCGTACGGTAGGGGCGGTCGGGGAAGGCGGCCCACGGCAATGCCCGCAGCGTCTGCTCGCTGTCCTCATCCTTCCTGAGAGCCCGCTGCGCGAATGCGAGACGAAGCCGCGCCTCGACATTGTCCGGGGAGGCCGCCAGCGACTGCCGGGCGAGGCGCCCGATGTCGTCGGCCCTGCCGGTCTCGCGCAGCACGGCCGCGTAGCGCTCAGCCACCCACCAGCCGGTGAGCGGAAAGCTCGTGACGACATCGCCGTAGCGTTCGCGATTGTCGTGGCACTGCTGGCACCGGGGCGTGGCCCACTCGGCCTGATGCCCGATCATCCATTCCAGGTGCGTCTGCTCTTCGGCGGGCTTCTGCTCGAGCTGCGCGATGCGTGCCATGAGCGAGTGATAGCGGCGGCGTTCGCGATCGTCCATGCGGTCGGTGTCCTTGAGGCGGCTGAGATACTCGCGCGCCGCAGGCAGGTCTGCGGCGCGCATGTAGCCATAGGCGGTGAAGACGAGATAGCCGTTGGCGAACCAGTAGCGATCGGGCCGGTCACTGAGACGGGCCAGCCAGGCGGCATCACCCGTCCGGACGGCGGCATCCTCCGAGAGCAGGCGACGGCGGCGGGCGCTCTCGTCGTCCATGGGCTGCGAGGCCAGTTCCTTCAGGAGCCGTGCCGCCTCGGCGGGCTTGCGATCGCGCAGCAGCTGACTGGCGCGGGATAGCGGCGAGTCGGGGCTGCGCAGGGTCGTCGAGAGGCGCTGCATGGCGCGATCGGCGGCACACATGCCGGTGTTGTCGCAGAGCCAGTCGCGCAGCAGCTCGGCGACGCCTGACTTGCCCGGTCCGATGAAGTGGGCGCGCCGCTCGCGATAGGACTTGAGGATGGGTGCGGCCTTCTCGACAATTACGGTGTCGGCCGGCAGGGGTGTGTGCCCGAGCGGCACCGCCCACACGAAGTAGTTGGTGCCGTCGCGGAAGACCGGCACCGAGAAGAAGTCGCGGTCCTTGCCCGGCCCGACGACCGACTTGTCGGGCATGGTCGCCGCCACAAAGAAGTCGACTGCGTGATCGGGAAAACCGAACAGGTGCCCGAGACCGCGGTAGCGCTGCTCGCGGGGCAGGTGGTCGATCATGGCCATCACCTGCAGCCCCGGGGTGCCCGGTGTCAGGCCGAGCGGCGCGAAGAAGGCGCGGTGTTCCCGCAGCGTGTGGTCGAGCGCCGGCTGATTGACCAGGACCACATCGGCAAACCGTTCGGTGCCCGAGGCGGCCGCGAAGATGTGGACGAACGCCGAGACGCCACCGCAACTGAGAGCGGTGGCGATTCGTCGCGCCTGATCGAGGCCGGCCAGATCAGGCTGTGCCGTGTCGAACTTCAGGCTGTGGATTCCGGTACTGATGGGCTTGAGCCCGCCAATGAGCGTGTAGAGGCCTTCGCGGTCGAGGGCCGCCTCGAGCCACTCGGCCGCCAGGGTCCGGTCTGCGGGTTCCAGACTATCGAGGGCGAAGCATTGCGTCTGGTAGACCGCCGTCGGCGCCGGCAACGGCGCCGGGGTCTGTGCCGCGCGCAGCAGGCTGCCGGCGAGGGCGGCGAGGCCGAGCGTGGCCAGGACGGGGAGGCGCATCAGAATGACACCCGCAGCGACAGCTGCATCGAGCGCGGCCCGCCCACCTGATACTGCGCGTTGAGCCCGCCCGCGGTACCGCCGGGCCCGAGCGCACGATTGAGCATGCGCGTCGAGACGCCGAAGAGCGGAGAGTCGGCGGCCGGCAGCGACGCCCCGGGTTCAGCGAAGTTGGGCGTGTTGGTGATGTTGAAGATGTCCCAGCGCAGCTGTGCCCGCGTGCGGCCGATGGGCACATCCTTCCGCAGCGACAGGTCCAGCTGCTGGGCGGGAATCCACCGCAGCGAATTGCGTTCCATATTGCCCTGCTGTCCAGGGGCCGGCACCTGGAAGGCCGCGAAGTTGAGCCGCTTGCCACCTGGCAGGGAGGCGTCGGAGATCCAGGGGTTCTGCCCGGGCACGAGGTTCACGCGCCGGTTCGTCCCCGAGAAGTTGATGGGATCGATCGTCTGCGTCACCACGTGCAGCGGGGCAGACGAGCGCCAGCGGCCAATCAGGTCGAGGCCCCAGTCGCCCAGCACCCGCCGGGCCGCACCACCCGACGGCGATGGCAGGTTCCAGGTCACACCTCCGGCGATGACATGGCGGATGTCGAAATCCGACGACCCGAAGTCATCGTCCACGGATGCGGTAAAGCCGGGGATGCCGGTCGAGGCCAGGCCGGCCGTCACTTCGTTCGACACCGTATCGGTCGACTTGGCCAGTGTGTAGGACAGCATCGCCTGGAGGCCGCGCGACATCCGGCGCTGCAGCTGCATCTGCAGGGCATCGTAGCGGGACGCCGCAGCATTCCTCGTGACAAACACCGACGTCGTCGACGAGACGACGGCGGGGTTGATGAAGGTCATGGTGGGAATGCCGAAGGGCACCTCTGTGGGGGCGGGGCGGTTGCGCAGCTGCTCGGTGCGCAGTAGATCGCGGCCGCGGGCACCCACGTATGAAACGGTGAGTGACTGTGAGGTACCCAGCCGGCGCTCGAGCGAGACGTTCCACTGCAGCGTGGACGGCAGACGCAGATCGGGCTCGGTCACATGGAAGGTCGAGGCAATCGGCCGCGTGGTGGTATCGAACGGCGCCGCTGCCACCGCCGAGGCCGGGGCCGGGAAGGGCTGGTTGGGCGTGACGCGCTGCGAGTTGAACGGATAGCTGCTGTAGCCGCGCAGGGCCGTGCCGGTGCCCAGGTCGTAGAACAGACCGACGCCACCGCGGAGCACGAGCTCCTGACGCTCGGAGATCACGTAGGCGGCATCGAACCGGGGCGCAATGTTGGTGCGGTCCGTGCGCCACAGGGGTGTGCCGGCGGGCGCCAGGTCGGCGGTCAGCAGGTTGTTGACATCGGTGAACGTGTAAGGCAGCCGGTCACCGCTCGGCGGCGGGTTGAGTTCATAGCGTGCGCCGGCCGTCACGGTGAGCCGCGATGAGACGCGCCAGGTGTCCTGCAGGAAGAGCGACAGGTTGTCGATGCGGAAGTTGGTCGTGGGGGCCAGGGCCTGCACGCTGACCGAGGCCAGCCCAGTCTGTAGCGCCTGGGTGACCGATCCGAAGTTGTAGGTGATGCCCCGCTCGCGGAAATCGGTGAGGGGCATGAGCCGGCGCCAGTCGAGCCCCGCTTTCACTTCATGCCGCCCGCGCAGATACGTCAGCGTCTGCACCAGGTTGAACTGCTCCTGGTTGTTGCCGAGCGACTTGCCCTGCGTCAGCGATGTGGGATTGAAGTTGGACGGATTGACCTGCAGCGAGACCGACACGGTTTCCCGTGAGGCCTGGTCGGGGAACACGAGCGAGTCGGGCAGCAGGGTGGCACCGTCGATGGCGCGGCCCGCGAACGCGAAGCGCCCGGTCTCGCGGCTCCAGTTGACGCGGGTGTCACTGACGAGGCGGGGCGACAGGGTCCAGATCACGCCTGACGTATTCGAGATGAAGTTCTTCGAGAACTCATTCTGCTGGTTGGCGAAGACGTACTCGCGGTAGCCCGACGGGCTGTAGGCGGTGCGGTTGAAGATCTGCATGCGTCCCACGGGCACGTCGACGCGCAGGCTCGGGGCCTCGAACCACGAGGGAAAGCTGATGCGGTAGGTGTAGCGCTCGGTGTCGGTGGGGTCGCCGGGCAGCGACGGTGCATTGGGTTGCGGGAAGGCATCGAAGAGTGCCCGGATCGAGCCGGTGGCGCGCGCCCGGGCGGACATGGACGGCACGACGACATTGCGGATGTCGGGCTGGGGCTGCCGCAGGCGCAGGCCCTCGTAGGAGGCGAAGAAGAAGGCGCGAGGCCGCGCGGGCGTGCGTCCGGGCCGCGCAATGGGGCCACCGAGGGTGCCGCCGAACTGATGCTGGCGCAGGGGCAGCTTCGACCGGCCGACCTGATTGTTGAACCAGTCGTTGGCATCGAACCGTTCGTGCCGGGCGAAGTCATAGAGGCTGCCACTGTAGCGGCTGCGACCCGATCGGGTGACCAGCGAGATCTGTCCACCGGGCATGCGGCCGAACTCGGGGGCGAACGTGGAGGTCAGCATCCGGAACTCTTCCAGGGCATCGACCGAGACAAGGCCCTGCGTGCCCCCGAGCGCCGTGCCGGCGGGCAGGCTGCCGGCGGCCTGCTGGAATGACTGTGCGCTCATGCTGGTGCCCACGTTGGCGCCGACACCGTCGACCATGACGTAGTTGGCATTGGCGCGCTGGCCGTTGACGCTGAACTGGCCCGTATTGGTGATCTCGGGCTCGACGAACACGACGCCCGGTACCAGTTCCAGCAGCGACTGGAGGCTGCGGCCATTGAGCGGCAGGTTCTCGATGAACTGCCGATCGACGACGGTGCCGACACTGCCCGACTGGCGTTCGATGAGCGGTGCGGTACCGGTCACTTCAACGCGGTCGGTGACATCGCCGACCTGCAGTCTGAGGTTGACCGTGGTGGCGGTGGCGACGTTGAGGGCAATGCCCTCCTGGCGGAGCGGGCGGAAGCCCGACGCGCTGACATCCAGCCGGTAGCGCCCCGGTTGCAGGGCGGGGAAGATGTAGAGGCCGTCTGCAAACGTGACGGCCTCGTGACTGACACCGGTCGATGTGTCGGTGGCTGTGACGGTGGCACCGGCGACAGGGGCGTCTGAGGGGTCGGTGAGGTGTCCCGAGAGTCGGGCTGACTGAGCGAAGGCCGGTGTGGCGGCCACCAGGGTCGTCAGCAGGACAGACAGGGCACGCAGACGGGGAGAGCGAGAAAACAGTCGCATCCTTCCACGCTAGGTCGTCCCGCGTCGAGAGGCGACCACGCGTCAATGGATGGTCCGCTCCGGCCGACAGACGGTCGGCCGCATCAGACAAGCGGGGGAGCGCAGGGATCCCTGCGTTGTCAGGAACGGGGGATGCGCCGCCGATGCGGCGCCCAGATGCCTAGTGGTGCTCGTCGACGGCGACGGCCGCCGTCAGGTAGATGGCGCCAAGTGTCAGGAAGATGAACGCCTGCAGTGTGCCGACCACGAGGCCAAGGAACTGGATGGGCAGCGGCGCGATGAAGGGCACGATACTGCCGATGATGAGCACCACGAGGTGCTCACCGAACACGTTGCCGAACAAGCGCAGCGTCAGCGACAGCACACGGGACAGGTGGCTGATGATCTCGATGGTGAAGATGATGGGCGACATGGCCAGGGGCACGCCCGGCATGACCGCAAAGTGCTTGAGGTACGAGAAGACACCCTGCGCGCGGATGCCCTGATAGTGATAGTAGAGCCACAGCGTCAGCGCACAGGCAAACGGCACGTTGACGTTGCTGGTGGGTGCGCCGAGGCCTGGAATCTGGCCCATCATGTTCCCCATCCAGATGAACACGAAGAGGGCACCGGGCAGCGCGAGAAACTGACGGCCCTTGTGGCCCATGTTGGTCTCGAGCACCGAGACGAAGAAGCTGACCACATCCTCGAGGATGATCTGCAGCGACCCCGGGTTGTCGATGCTGAGGCGCGACCGCACCAGCAGGCCCAGCACCAGGACGATGAGGCAGATGAGAGCCGAAAAGACGACGTGATCGGGCACATGCACGTGCAGGGGTGCCAGCAGCGCGTTAATCAGCTCGACCAGTGGGGAGGGGTGCTCTAGCGCTTCCACAACCGGCCGATTGTACTACGGCTTCACAAGCGGGGAAACCGTGGGGGACGGGTGGCCGGCACCGTGGCAGGAAAAATGGCCGCAGGCGGGTCGCCAGTGAAACGCCGTGAGCACTCAGCCAGCGCCTGCTATGTGTGCTCCCGGTGACCCGCTGCAGCCACCCGACGACACATCAAGGTCTGTGCCAGCCGCGACTGACCACTTTCGTGAACGGGTCATTTCGGGACAGATTACACACCAAGACAGGATTGCGTGTTTATGAACGACTAAACAGGCATACATTAGTCGTTACAGGCATATGGCGACGTCTGGGCTGAGTTGGGAACCCGACCCGAGAGCCGCGACCGAGGAGCGGTCACGTCGCCTGATCGAGAGTCTGGCCGACGCCCTGCTCCTCGAAGATGAGCGGCGGCGCATCCTCATTGCCAATCAGTCGTTTGCCGACATGTTTTCGCCGCGTCTTGGCGCGCGCGCGCTGAACGTGGTGGACGGCTTCGAAATCACCGAACGCATCCGGCACCTGTTTGCCGACCCCGCCGAGATGTCGGCCCGTACCGAAGCCATCGTGGCCGGCCGTGTGCCGGTCACGGCCGAACCCCTGCTGCTGGCGGATGGACGGGTGCTTGAGCGCGACTACATTCCGGTATTCGTCGAGCAGCTCTACTGCGGCCATGTCTGGCGCTACACCGATGTCACCGCCCGCGTCCGCGACCGTCGTCGGCTGGCGGTCGTGTCGGCCGTCAGCGAGGCGCTTATGGGGGCCGAGCACGAGACCGATGCGCATCGGCGCGTGCTTGACGGCCTGTGTTCGACCCTCGGATGGTCGTGCGCCGCCGCCTACGTGGCCAGTGATGATGGGCTGACGCTCGACCCTGTGGCCACGACCGGCCGCGGACTCGGCGAGACCGACCGTCGACTGCCAGGGACGGAGGCCGTGGACCTGGTGCGGGGGCAGGGGCCCGCACGGCAGGCCTGGCGCACCGGCGAGACCCAGCGGGTGGAGTCGATCGAGCAGCATGTCTGGTGCGAGTGCAGACGCGATGCCCTTGCACTGGGCTTGTCCACCGCGATGTTTGTTCCTGTGAGGGGCAGCCACAGTGTGCTGGGGGTGCTTGCCTTCTACGGGCGACTGTCTCACGCCCAGGAATCAGACCTGGTGACGTTGAGCGAGACCGTGGCGTCGCAGCTGGGCCAGTTCATCGACCGGAGCCGGGCCGAAGCCCAGGTGCGGGCCAGTGAATCACGGACGCGGCTCGTGATGGAGCACATGCTCGAGGGCCTCGTGCTGGTTCGTGAGGGCACGTGCCGCATCACCGAAGTCAATGCAGTTACCGCGAATCTGTTTGGCTATGACGCGGCCGAGATGGTGGGAATGCCGGTCAGTGCCCTCGTGCCCGATAGCTACCTGAGCCCTGATGGGGGATTGGTGCCCCGCATGGTGACGCGGGCCATTGGCACCACCACCGAGTGGCTGGGCAAGCGCCGCAATGGGCATGTCTTCCCTGTCGAGCTGCAGCTCAGTCAGGTCGATGCGCCCGATGGTCGGCTGCTGGCCGGGTTCATCCGTGACCTTACCGATCGCGATGCTGTCGACGTGGTCAAAAAGCAGCTCGTCTCGACCGTCAGCCACGAACTGCGCACGCCGCTCACATCGATCAGGGGGTCACTGGGGCTGCTGGCCACCGGGGTTCTCGGGGAATTGACACCTGAGGCCACACGCATCGTTAACATCGCCGAGCGCAACGTGATTCGCCTGGTGACGCTCATCAACGACATTCTTGACCTGGAACGTGCGGGCTCGGGGGGCATGACCATGGCCATGAGCCACACGCCGCTCAAGCCTGTGATCGACCGCGCGCTCGAATCGCTTGGGGCGATGGTGCATGTCCAGCAGATTTCCGTGCTGAATCAGGTCGGTCCGGAGGTGCATGTGCTGGGCGATGCCAGCCGGCTGGTGCAGGTGGTGGTCAACTTGATCTCGAATGCCGTGAAGTTTTCGCCGGCCGGGGCTGCGGTGGAGGTGCGTGCCGAGGCGCGAGGGCCCACGATGCGCGTCGAGATACGGGATCGCGGTCCGGGTGTGGCTCGCGAGTACCGTGACGTGATCTTCGAGCCGTTCCGTCAGGCAGAGGCGACAGACAGCCGACAGAAGGGCGGCACGGGACTGGGGCTGGCCATCTGCCGTGCGATTGTCCAGCAGCACGAGGGACAGATGGGGGTGGATGATCGGGACGGGGGCGGGTCGGTCTTCTGGTTCACCGTCCCAGCCCGGACGTCTCCGCAGGAGGGCATCGAGTGACCGCCCTCGTCATTGATGACGACGACGACATTCGCCTGGTGGTGAACATGTCACTGCGGCTGATTGGCGGACTCGAGGTGGTTGAGGCGTCGAGCGGGAAGGAAGGCGTCGACCTGGCGATGCGGATCCGTCCTGACATCATCATGCTCGACGTGATGATGCCAGGGATGGATGGACCGACGGTGCTGCATCAGCTCTACAACAATCCCGTCACGAACGGGATCCCGGTGGTCTTCCTGACGGCCAAGGCCATGGCTGTCGATATCGGGCGCCTGAAGGATCTGGGGGCCGTGGCCGTCCTGACGAAACCGTTCGACCCGGTTCAGTTGGCCGCCGACGTTCAGGCCCTGCTCCCGGCCTCAGGCTGAGGCCGGGTCGCGGGTCGCTCTGGCAGGTCAGGGGACGCGGTCGAGGGAGACGCCGAAGCGCTGCGCCATGCGATAGAGCCGCTTCCGGTCAATCTGAAGAATCCTGGCGGTGCGGCTACGGTGACCCCGCGTATGGTCGAGTACGTATTGAAGATACTGTCGCTCGAGCTCATCGAGCGACGGCAACTGCTCAAAGATGCCGTTGCGACTGGCCGCGGTCTGGCTTTCTGGCGCCCCAGTGGACGCTGTGGCCGTGGCTGGCACGGGGGCGGTGGCGGCATTAACACCGACCACGGCCTGCACGTCGCTCCCGGCGACCCTGTCGGTGCGGCAGGAGATGACGAGCCGCTCGACGACATTTTCGAGCTCGCGGACGTTGCCGGGCCAGGTGTGGGCCGACAGCTGTGCCAGCGCCTCGGCTGTGAATTCGACATCGCGGTGCGCACGGGCGATCGCCGACCGGAGAAACTGACCCGCCAGCGCGGGAATGTCCTCGCGACGCTCTCGCAGCGCCGGCAACTGGATCAGAAACGCGCTGAGGCGATAGTAGAGGTCCTGACGGAATCGCTTTTCGACGACTTCCACCTTGAGGTCCCGATTGGTGGCCGCCAGCACGCGGGGATTCACTTTCACTGACCGCTGGCCGCCCACCGGTCGTACTTCCCCCTCCTGCAGCACCCGCAGCAGCTTGACCTGCAAGGCGGGCGAGGTCTCGCCGATTTCGTCGAGAAAGATCGTACCGCCGTTCGCCTGTTCGAACAGCCCCTTCTTGTCGACGACCGCGCCGGTGAACGCCCCGCGGACGTGACCGAACAATTCGGACTCGAGGAGGGTCTCGGCGAGGGCGCCGCAGTTGATGGCGACAAACGGCTGCGCGGTGCCCTTGCCGTACTCATGGATGGCGCGGGCCACCAGTTCCTTGCCGGTGCCGCTTTCGCCGGTGATCAGGATGGGAGTCGCGACATCGGCTGCCAGGGCGACTTGCTTGTACACCTCGAGCATCTCGCGCGAGCGGCCCAACAATCCGGCCGGGAGGGCTGACCCGGCGACGGCAGCGGTGGTCGCCGGGGCGCGGGCCTCGAGGGCGCGGTTGACGGTGGCAGTGACTTCCCGGATATCGAACGGCTTGCCAATGTAGTCGAGCGCCCCGGCGCGCACCCCCTCGACTGCGCTGTCGAGGGTGCTGAAGCCGCTCATGAGGATGACCTGGGTGGAGGGATGCTCGGACTTGAACGACTTGAGGACGTCGAGGCCGGACACCGCGCTTTTCAGATTAAGGTCGGTCAGGACGACGTCGAACCGGCGGTCGCCCCGGGACAAGGCCATGGCGACGTCGCCTGAAGAGGCGCACTCAATCCGCCGGTCAGGTCTGGCCAGGGCGGTGGAGACGACCTCAAGCAGGTCGAGGTCGTCGTCGACGATAAGGATATCGACCACGGATGTGAGAATCTTACATCACACCCCTCCCGTGGCGGTCAGTACACACCCAGGTAGCGGTTCATCTCCCACGGGGACACGTGTCTGATATAGCCGTCCCACTCCTCGCGCTTGGCCTCGAGGAAGTGCCCGAAGATGTGCTCGCCCAGGGTCTCCCGAATCAGATCGCTCTTCTCGAACTCGTCCAGGGCCTCACTCAGGTTGGCGGGCAGGTCGTCGATCCGCAGATGGCGACGCTCGCGGTGGCTCATGCGCGAGATGTTCTTATTCACCGGCGGCCCCGGGTCGATCGCTTCGTCAATGCCCGACAGGCCGGCGCGCAGCATCACCGCAAGCGCGAGATACGGGTTGCAGGCCGGGTCGGGCATGCGGAGCTCGATGCGCGTGTCGTGATGCCGGGCGGCCGGAACCCTGACCAGCGGACTCCGGTTGCGTTCGGACCAGGCGATGGCGGTGGGCGCCTCGAAGCCAGGCACCAGCCGCTTGTACGAATTGACGAGGGGATTGGTGATGGCGCAGTAGCCCTTGGCATGCCGTAGCAGTCCCCCGATGTAGTGCAGACCGGTGCGACTGAGCTGCCACTCTTCCGCCGGGTCGAAAAACGCGTTGGCCCCGTTGCGGAAGAGTGCCTGATGGGTATGCATGCCCGACCCGTTCACACCGAAGATGGGCTTGGGCATGAACGTGGCGTGCAAGTTATTCCTGAGTGCAACGTTCTTGACGATGAACCGGCAGGTACCGATGTTGTCGGCGGTGGTCAGGACGTCGTTGCTGTGGAAATCGATCTCGTGCTGCCCGGGGGCCACCTCGTGGTGGGCCGCTTCGACCTGAATGCCCATCAGCTCCAGTGCCAGCACGATCTCTCGCCGGACATCCTCGCCGAGGTCGACCGGGGCCAGGTCGAAGTAACTCGCCGCATCGTGGGTCTCGGTGGTGGGCCGACCGTCGCGCCGCAGAAACAGGAAAAACTCGGTCTCCGGCGCGGCCATCATGCTGAACCCGCGAGCCTCCGCCATCGCGATGACGCGCTTCAGCGTTGTGCGAGGGCAACCGCCGAACGGGGAACCGTCGGGATTCGAGATATCGCAAATCAGCCGGCCAACGCGTGCCCCACCGGGGTCACTCGCCGGGAACACCTGGAACGTGTCGAGGTCCGGTGCCAGGTACATGTCCGACTCTTCGATGCGGACGAACCCTTCGATGGACGACCCGTCGAACATGATGCGACCATCCAGCGCATCGGCAAACTGGCGGTCGGGCACTTCGACATTCTTGATGACGCCGAGAATGTCGGTGAACTGCAGCCGGAGGAACTTGACGCGCTCGGCAGCGGCGCGCTCAAGAATGTCGCGCTTATCCATGCGTCACACTCAGAGCGGCAGTTGCCCTGGCGCCGCCTGTGGGGCCGGGTCGGGTACAGAGGAGGGGCAGAGCGCAGCGAACTGCGCGGCGATGATGCGTGCCGCCGGCAACAGGCGCTCGGCGTTCGCTCCCTCGCCCAACTCAGCGGCCAGCACGCCGATGGTGCCGTCGACCGTCACGAGGGGCACGGCGATCGCGCGCGGTTGCGCCGTGGTCGCCGCGCTGATGTCAGGCGCTGATGTTCTGAACGCCGTCGAAGTCATCGTCTGTGCATCGACCGCCAGCGGACCGCGACGCGCGAGCTGTGCGACGTCGTAGCCATGGGCGAGGGCAGGCATCAGCGAGGTGGCGCTGGCATCACGAATCCACACCACCAGCACGCGCGCCGACAGGACGGCGGAGGCGCGTGCCAGCAGCGGCTGCAACTCGGTGGTACTGCGTACGTGTGCCGCCTCGTCACAGAATGCCGCCAGGGCTTCCATCTCTCCCTCCGGCCGTGCGGTGTCCTCCCGGGCCGGAGCGTCGGAGACCGGGGCGCCGCCCACCTCTGTCGAGGATTGGTCACTGGCTGGACCGTGCTGGGGGCGGAGCGCGGTGGTGCCGCTGTCTGCCATGACGAGGACGAGGAGGGCTGTCAGCCAGACACAGATTAGACCGCCGGCGATCAGCGACTGTTCGTGGGCCATGCCACCCTCGCGTGACGAGGCGGCTCGCGCCATCGATTGCCGCGCGTCCGACAGCTGCAGCACGAGGCGCTCGATGTCCTCGCGTGCAGTGCCGAAGATGCGCCGGCTGGCGGCGGATGTCTCGCCGGACGCGACCAGGTTGATGATCAGCCGTGCCTGATCACGGACGCGGTCGAAGGTGGTCCGGGCCTCGGTTAACAAGGCAAAACGCTCAGCCGCCGGTGTCTCGAGGGCGGCGAGTTCTCCATCGAGGACATCGAGCTGCGCCGACAACCGGTCGGTCCAGAACGCCGTACTTTGCTGGGGGGCCACGAGGGCATAGAGCCCGCTGCGGAATTCCCCGAGCGCAAAGATCAGCTCCGCGGCCTGTCCGTCGAGCAGTTGGGCGGACCGGCGTTCCTGTCCCCGTCGCTGTTCATTGACGGTGGCACGCCAGATCGCCCCGGCCGAGATGACCAGCACGACGAGCAGCAACAGGGCCTTGCCAGAGCGGCGATGCATCACGACGGGTGAGCCGTCTCGCGTGCCTATTCAGAGGCGCGCGCGACTTCTTCGGTGACCAGCCGCAGCGGAATGACCGTCGCGGGTGGCTGGTTCTCCATCTGCACGTTGTGACCCTTGACGGGGGGCAGGTCCTGAAAGAGGTCCTGCCACTTCATCCGTTCCATGGGATTGCTGGACTGGAGCCAGTGCTCGGCGGTGACGGGACGGTTGAACGTGGTCTCCGAGAGCGAGGCGTAGGCCGGCCGGGCCGCCAGCGCAGAGGCGACGGCGGCGCGCACCTCCTGGGATGAGGTGTAGGTGAACTCGAGGCCGAGGGCTGCGCCCACCGAGGTAAGGATCTGCCAGTCGTCGACGGCTTCTCCCGGCGGCGTGATGGCCTTCGAGCTGGCCTGCACGTGGCCCTGGTCATTGGTGTAGACGGCGTCTTTTTCCACCCACGCCGAGCCGGGCAGCACGATGTCGGCCACGCCGGCCAGCGCGCTGTTCACGACACCCTCGTAGACAATCGTCGCCACGCGACCCGCCGAGCGGGCGTCGATGAGCCACTGCATATCGCCCATCGAACCATCAGCGCCGAGGTCCACCACATAGGCGACCGAGACGGTGCCCGCGGCCACAGCGGCCTTCAGGGCCGACAGGTCGGCATCGCCCGTGAGGCCGGCGCCGATGCGCAAGCCCAGGTCGGCGGCACCATTGAGGTTCGGGGCGTCGGTGGCGGGAATGCGGAAGCGAGTCGTCGCCGGCTGCACCTTCTCACTGCGCGTGTAGGTGATGTGCAGGGCGCCTGACCCTGCGCCGGGCATTTCGGCCGCGAGGCGCTTCAGCAGGAAGAGTTCCTCGACCGAGGCGTGCGCCGATGCCAGGAACTGCACCGACCCTTGACCCTGCCGTGCGGCCGCGCCCATCACGTCGCGCACGCGGGCCAGCGCGTCTTTCCAGGTGACCTGCTGCACGGCACCGTCACGGGTGCGCACCTCGGGACGACGCAGGCGCGTGTCGCCCTCGACCCACCCGAAATTGAAGCGGCCGATGTCGCACATCCAGTAGTCATTGACCTGCGGGTTATAGCGCGGGGTCATGCGGATGAGACGGGCACCCTTGGCCCATTCGGGCTTGGCCTTGAGCCAGCCGGTCGTGCTGCAGCCCTTCGAGCAGCCGGTGCAGATGGTGTCCACCGCATGGGGGTTATCCCACGGCCGCGACCGGAAGCGGTACTGTTTGGTGGTGATGGCACCCACCGGGCAGACATCCATCAGGTTGCCTGACAGGTGCGAGTGAATGCCTTCGTCATTGAACGTGGCAATCTCGCTGCCGTTGCCGCGATTGATCACACCGATCTGCGCATCGCCGTCGACCTCGCGCATGAAGCGCTCGCAGCGGGTGCACATGATGCAGCGGTTGCGGTTCAGCATGAGCGTCGGACCGAAGTCGACGTCGGCCTTGACGCCCTCGCCATCGAATGTGCGCCGCGGAAAATCCATGCGGCTTTCGGTGTTGCCGAACTTGTAGGAAAAATCCTGCAGCGGGCATTCCCCGCCCTTGTCGCACACCGGGCAATCGAGCGGGTGATTGATCAGGAGAAACTCAAAGACGCCCGCGCGCCCCTCGACCGCCTCGCGGTCGTTGGTGTGCACCACCATGCCGTCAGCGGCCGGCGTCGAACAGGACGTCTGCAGTTTGGGAAACTTCTCAATCTTCACCAGGCACACGCGGCATGAGGCGTCGATGCCGAGACCCGGGTGATAGCAGTAATACGGCACCTGAATGCCGGCCTGGATGGCCGCCTGCAGTACCGTGGTGCCCTTCGGCACCGAAACCTGACGTCCATCGATGGTGAGAGTGACGGTTTCCACGCATAAATGATACCGCAGCCACCGCATCCGGCAGGGGGGGGAATGTGCCTAGCGGGCCGGTCCACGCCGAGGCGAGAACCGGGCCAGTGCCACCCGGTCGGGATTGACTCTGATGTCACGGACAGGGCCGGACACCGGGATCACCACATCCTGCCGACGGTGGTCGAGCCGTGCCTGGTGCCTGACGACCTTCCCATCGGCCATCCGCAGTTCGATGACCACAGGCATCTCGGTGACGGGGGTGCGCTGTTCAAACTGCACCGTGATCGCCTGCGGCGAGCGCGCCACCGTATACGTGACGTCGGGGATGAGGTCGTCGTAGACCCACCGGTCGAAGAACTGCGACAGGTCACGCCCGCTGGCCTGCTCGAAGGCCCGGCGCAGGTCGTCGCTGCCGCCCTTCCGATACCGATGGCTGACATAGAAGGCGCGCCAGCCGGAAAAGAACGCGTCGTCTCCGACCCATTGCCTCAGCATGTGCAACACCGCGGCACCCTTGTTGTAGACCAGCGCCCTGAAGATGCGGGGGTCTCGTCTCAGATGGCCCAGCCGATAGCCAAGACTAATAGGTCCTTCACCAGAAGCCGCCAGGCTCGTGCGATGCCATTGCGCCACCACTTCCGAGAAGACATCCTCGCCGTGCCGTTCGCGGGCAAAGAGGCCCGCAAGATACTGCGCCATGCCCTCGCTCAACCACTGCTCGTGGTAGTTCTTCCAACCGACAGCCTGGCCGAACCACTGGTGGGCCAACTCGTGTGCCAGAAAGAATTCCGGGAAGGAGGTGAAGGTGGCCGGGTCGCCTTGCCAAGTGACGGGCGCCATCGGCGGCGGATAACTCAGCAGCGTGGCGTATCCCGGGGCATGACCTCCCGGGAGCGTATCCTCGAGGAGACCCACGCCGACGTAATCGTAGGGCATATCGCCAAATATCGGTGTATAGAACCGGACGATCTCGGCGATGTCTCCCATCAGCGCGCGCCCTCTCGCTTGGAGTTGCGGTGCGGCATCGATGGTGACGTCCACCGTGTTTCGAGGTTGGCGACCATCCACCTCCCCGTCTTCGGTCTTATCCCCCAATTCTGAGACACCATCCAGCAGGACGGTGGCCGCATCCATCCGGCTCAGTGTCGATACCGCGAGGCTGAGATAGCGGACGGGCTGTGTCGCCTCGAAGGTGTACCGGTGACTCCCGAGCTGCCCACGCGCGACCGGGGGCACCTCCTGCGGTGGTCCGACCGGCGGCCGACCGCTCCCGACGACCTGATACCCCGCCGGGACACTCACGTGCATGGTGGCCGTCGCATAGTCTGACACCGGCGCCTGGGGATACCAGGCCGTGCGATTGCTGAGCAGCCAGTAGCGCTCGGGGCGCTGCACCATCATGTCGAGGAGGGGATCGGGCTGACGCCCCCCGCCCTGCCCCGCTGCCGCCTGCCCGCCTCCGCCCTGCCCAACCGCCACCGCCTCGTCGTGCAGCGTCTGGCGCCGCAACATGCCGCGATAGGTGACATCCAGCGCCACCGGTGTGCCCCGTGGCATCGCCGCCGGCAGATTCACCACGACCGACTGCTGGTCGCGGACCCTCAGAAACAGCAGGCGCCCCATCTCGGGACTCTGCACATCACTGACCGTCAGGGCCTCAGCCAGCTTGAGCCGGAGGCTAGTCATCTCGGGTGCCTGTGTCACCAGCCGGAGTCGAGCGCGGCCCTCAAGCCACTCGCGCTCGGGATCGAACGAGGCCTCAAGCTGGATATCCGTGACGTCGATGTCGGCGAAATCAGATTCGTCATAGAACCGCCCACGCCGCTCCAGTTGCTCCGGTGACGCGTACTGAGCGATGGTCCGCTCACGGTCGCGCTGGAACAGTGTCACATCCTCAGCCTCGGCACGTGTGCGGGCGTAGGTGAGCCGGCCATGACGTCTGGTGCGCACTTCGGCGACCATGTCGCCGGGCTGCGGCAGCAGCGACCACACCGCACGACTGAGGTCGTTCAGGTCGAGGCTGTAGGACTTGCCGACCTCCTCAGTGAACACCTCGCGGGCACGTCGTACGAGCGACCGCTCAGGTGCCACCCGGTGTGGCTCGAGGTCGCGCTGCAGTTGCGCGGCCGCGACCGGATTGAGGCGGACGAACGCGACCGCAAATGCTGTGTCGAGGGCGGAAGACCCGCTGAAAATCTGCAGCTGCCCCTGTTCCTGTTTCGGCCCGGGGGAAAACCGCATCGCGCCATCCCCCAGCAGTATCAGTCCGGTGATGCCGTCCGGCGTGGGGACCACCAGCACGTGCCCCTTCTGCAGTTCGAGGGTGAGGTCTACTGCCTGCACCGCAAACTGCGACACCGCGTATGCCACCGATTCATCGAGCGTCAGTTGAAACAGGCCGTCGACCAGTCCCAGTTGCTCCACGTGCACGATGCGCCAGGGCTGCTCTTCGTCCCCATCGCGGGGACGCCGGATATCGACCGCCCACGTCAGAATCTGGCCGCGACGCCCGTGGTCGGACTCGACGAAGATATCGAGCACCAGTTGATACCCGTCCCCGGGCAAGGCCCCCGACAGTGGCTGGTAGTCGCGCTCGCGCACCATCACGCGCGAGGCGTCCGATGGCGTCAGCTCCATCAGGCGCTCGCCTACCACCTCGGCGCTGGTGACCTTCGAGATCAGGCTTTGCCAGCGTTCCGTCGACGGATCCAGCAAGAGCGGTTCGAGTCTCGTGAGGAAGCGCTGCACCGACAGGTCGTCAGCCGACAGACGATTCTGTGCGGCCGCCGGTGCAGCCAGCACACCCAGCGTCAGTGCAACGGCGAGACCCCACCGCGTATCACGAAGGACGCACGAGCCATGCCGCACGTCTCGCCCACGTCAGCCGATGACGCCCAGCTCGCGGCCCACCACGCCGAACATCTCGAGGGCGAACTGCAGGTCCTCCCGCGAATGCGTGGCCATGGGCATCACGCGCAGCCTGGCCTGATCTCGCGCCACCGTCGGGAAGCCGATACCCTGCGCGAACACGCCGCGGGCGAACAGGCGGTCCGACATCGCCATGGCACGTGACGCGTCGCCCACGATGACCGGGGTAATCGGGCTCTCGCTGTGGCCGGTGTTGAAGCCCAGGTGGCGCAGGCCGTCCTTCAGGAAGCGGGTGTTGCTCCAGAGGCGCTCGATCCATTCGGGTTCGGTCTCGAGAATATCGAGCGCGGCCATGCAGGCGGCGGCGACGGCCGGCGGATGCGAGGTCGAAAACAGGAAAGGGCGTGCGCGGTGATAGAGAAAGTCGATGAGCGTGCGCGAACCGGCGACGTAGCCGCCGAGCACCCCGATGGCCTTCGACAGGGTGCCCACCTGAATGTCCACGCGGCCATGGCACTGGAAATGATCGACGGTGCCTGATCCGTGTCTGCCGAACACACCGCTGGCATGCGCATCGTCGACCATCATGATGGCGCCGTATTCCTCGGCGACCGCGCAGAGTTCAGGGACGGGACCGAGGTCACCGTCCATACTGAACACGCCGTCGGTGATCACCAGCTTGCGCGGTCCCGGGGGAATCTCCCTCAGAATCTGGCGCGCCGCATCGACATCCTTGTGGGGAAAGACCTTGATGGTCGCTCGGCTGAGCCGTGCGCCGTCGATGATGCTGGCGTGGTTGAGAGCATCGGAAATGATCACGTCGTCCTTGCCCAGGACGGACGACACTGTGCCGGCATTCGCGGTGAATCCACTCTGAAACACCACCACGGCTTCCACATGCTTGAACGCGGCGAGTCGGCGCTCGAGTTCCATGTGCAGCTCCATCGTGCCGGCGATGGTACGCACCGCGCCTGACCCCACGCCGTAGCGCTCGATGGCCGCAATCGCCGCCGCCCTGAGGCGCGGGTGCGTGGCCAGACCCAGATAGTTGTTCGACGACAGATTAACCACCGACTGGTGGTCGAACGTCGCGTGCGCCAGGGGTTCGCCCTCGAGGATACGCAGCGACCGGTAGAGCCCCTGCTCTTTCAGCGCGGAGAGCTCGTCACCGAGAAACGACAGGGGATCGGACCGCATGCCGCGAGTATACGGCAGGCCTTTGCCAACGGTCATCGCTTCCCCGGCATGGCGTATACGACATCGCCATCGCCGAACGCGCGGTCGAAGGTGGCGCCGTGCGCCACGAGCCAGTCGGCAATGATGCCCGCCCGCTCTGGCTCGGCGAACGATCGCCGGTGCAGCACCACGTGGGTGGGCTGACCCTCCACCAGCGCCTGCCAGGCCACCTCGGGTTCGCGGGGCAACTGTGAAAATGCGGCGACGCGGTGCACATACGCCGGCGGGAACCAGCCGCTGTAGCCGTTCAACAGGGTGCGGCGATGCTGTGTGGCCGCGTAGAGATACCGGAGCTCCCACGCCTTGTCGCCGAAGGGAAACTCGGCGACGACCGACGAGGCCGGCAACTGAGCCAGGTACTGATAGACCGGAGGCGTATTGCGGCGGCTGAACACTTCCGCCGGCGGACGGGCCTCATGCTCGCGCCAGGTCCGGTTCAGGTCGAGGGGCAGTGCGGCACCGTCGACCAGGATCCCTGCCACTGCGAGGCCCATCACGAGTCCGCCCCGTCGCCCGCGCATCAGCGCTGCCGCGCCGGTCCCCGCCACGATGCTCAGGAACAACCCGGCGACCATGAGGTAGCGGGCCGGGACTCGGAGGCCATCAAATCCGGGCACATGGTCGTAGAACACCCCATAGAGACCGATGTCATTCAGTCGGAACACCCCCGACATCGGACGTGGCCCCATGGCCATCCACACGCAGAACAGACACAGCAGCCATCCACCGACGGCGGGCGTGACCGCGATGTTCCGAAGCCGTTGGCGCACGCGTGGCGACAGCACCGTTGCGAGCCCAAGCCCCAGCGCCGCCTGCAGGAGGAGCCGACCGCTGCTGGAGGCTCTCACGACGAAGGGTCCCGCCATGAAGACCACACGCCCCATCGCGAGTGTGCCGACAAACAGCGCAGCATTGGCTGCGACCCACACCAGTGCGATCCCTCCCAGCCCCGTACGCCACCACGGTTCCGCGCACTCGCCGGGGCCGCGGCTGTTCCAGACGGCACTGGCGGACCCCACCAGGGCCAACAGCATGAGTGTGACCCCCAGAAACCCTTCCCCCTCGGGCCCGGGCATCGCCTGCATGATCGCGCCCCACGCGGTGAGGGCCTGACTGCTCGTGGCGAGTGCCCACAGGTTCGCCGAGAAACTCAGAATCTCCTCGCGTCCTCTCTGAAATCCATAGGTCGACCTGACAGCCAGATAGGGCAGCAGTACCGGCAGCGTGAGTGCGAGTGACGCGGCTCCTGCCGCGACGAGTCCCATCCAGCGTTGCCTCGACCGCCACTGGCCGACGCGCCACAGTTCATGCAGACAGCACGCGGCGACGCACGGCGCGAAGAACATGATGTAGTAGCCGCACGACCAGTGCAGCATCACCAGCGAGGCCGTTCCGCCTGCCAGGGCCCGTCGCGAGCCGTGACGGATGAACCGGTGCAGTCCCCAGAGCGCCAGAGGCATCCACTGCGTGCTGAGCACCTGCAGGTGTGAGATCTGGGCCACGCGGTACGGGAGGAACCCGAACGCCAGCCCGCTGATGACGCCGGCCCGCCAGTCGCCGGTGAGGTCGCGTACCAGCAGATAGGTCCCGAGGGCCGACAACACCGACGTCGAGAGAAACAGCAGGTTGTAGGTGAGAACGATGTTTCCGGTGAGCCAGTAGATGGGGGCGCCCTGCAGCACCTGGGCGATCAGGTGCTCGGACAGCGCCAGGGACAGAGGCTCAGGGTGGAACATGGGCGCGTTCCAGAACGCCGACCACGACAGGGACCCCGTCAGTAACCCGGGCAGCGCATCGAAGCCCCAGGCCAGAATCCACATGTTGAGCAGAGCATCACCGAGGTCGCCTGGCACGTCCCGGCCGAGCCCGAGGGCCAGGGGCCAGGTCATGACGAGGGCGATCGCGATGTAGCCGGCCGCGACGGCCGGCAGGCGCGTGTCACGCGCGACGCGGTTCATTCGGTGAAGCGGAAGGCCGCCATCGCGTCGTAGATCTCACCGAGCTCCTGCATCGAGGCGAGGAACACGACGCGGAAGAACCCGTCCTCGGGCCTCGTGCCGAACCCCGACCCGTAGACGACGAGAATCCCCGTGGCCCGCAGCAGGGCCAGCACATAGTCGCGGTCCGTCTTTCCCGGCGGCAGCGTCATCTTCGGCATGGCGTAGAACGCACCGCGCGGGGCGACGCACGACATCCCGGGAATCTGATTGAGGCGGGTGGTGGTGAGTTCCGCGCGCATCCGCAGTTCCTGGCGGAAGGCATCCTGATGCGACCTGTCGCCGTTCAGGGCGGCGATGACCGCGTACTGCATGGGGCCCGGGCTGCAGAGCCTGCCGTCCGCCAACTTCCTGATGGCCGCCAGGGCACCATCGAGGCGGGGTGAGCGGCCCACGGCCATCCATCCCGCACGCCAGCCCGGTGCGAGATAGGCCTTGGACAGACTCGAGTAGGAAATGATCGGGGCGTCCTGATCGAGCAGGGCCATGGGTGGCACGGGGCCGTTGTAGGCCATATCCCCATACACTTCGTCAGCCAGAATCACCAACCCGTGGCTGTCTGCGATGTCGATGAGCGCGCGGCGCACCTCGTCTGGATAGATGGCCCCGGTGGGGTTGTTGGGGTCAATGACGACGAGGGCGCGCGTCTGTGGCGTGATGGCCCGTCGGATATCGTCGAGGTCGGGCAGCCAACCGTTGGTGTGGTCGGTGCGGTAATACACCGGGGTGGCGCCGATCTTGGCAAGGACCGCGGTGTAGAGCGGATACGTGGGCGAGGGCACCAGCACCTCCTCGCCTTCGTCCACGATGGCGGTGAGCGCCAGCTCGATCCCTTCTGACGTGCCGGACGTGATGAGCACCCGGTCGGGTTCGGTGGGAACCCCTCGTCGGGCGAAGTCATTCGCCACGGCCTCGCGCGCTTCAGGAATTCCCGCGGAGGCGGTATACCCGTTGTGTCCGTCGCGCATGGCCTTGGCCACGGCCTCGATCAGGTGGGGCGGGGTCAGGAAGCCGAACTGATTCGGATCACCGATGTTGAGGTAGCGCACGCGGGTGCCGGTGGCTTCGACTTTCTTTGCCTCGGCGACGATGTTACGGATGGCGTAGGTGAACCGGTCGACGCGCTGCGCCGTGCGGATAGGAGTTGAGGAAGCCACGGCCCATGGTAGCAGGGAACGAATAGCCCCTCCGAGTGCGTAATTCCTACATGCTGCAGCGGGACCCGATGCGCGGTTCGGGCGATGTCTTCACGGTAAACTGTTGAGCTACCGCATGTTGCTGTCTTGGCACAATGTTTGGATCCGGGTGGGTATGGCACGCACCCGCGTGGCACTTCTGATCGGCGCCTTGCACCTGCTGACCGGGGCGTCGGCACTGGCTCAGCCGGGTGCGATGTTTCGCAGTGAAGCGGCGCTGGTGCGGGTTGGGGTGACCGTGCGGGACGAGCGGGGGCGACTGGTGCGCGGTCTGACGGCTGGCAATTTTTCGGTCCGCGACCGGGGCGTGGCTCGCCCGATTCGTCAGGTGCTGGCTGAGGCTGCGCCGATGAGCGTGGCGGTCCTGTTCGACGTGAGCGGCAGCATGGACGTGGCGTCTCGAATGCAGGCGGCGCGTCTGGCGGCGACGGCGCTGCTCGGAGCCCTTGAACCGGGGCGCGATGAAGCCGCGCTGCTGGCTTTCGATAGCCGTCTGCACGACGTTGCGCCGTTCACCCGCGACGTGCGGACGCTGAATGGGGTGCTGGGGCAGATGGACCCGTTTGGTGCCACCTCCCTGCACGACGCCATCGCTGCGGCGGCCGCCCGCGTGGGCGAACGGTCGTCCCCGCGACGGGCGGTGATTGTGCTGACCGACGGCGTCGATACGTCGAGCCGGTATACGCCGGCAGAGGTCTCGGCGCAGGCGGCGTCGATTGACGTGCCGGTGTATGTGATTGCGCTGGTGCTGCCGATTGACGACCCGGCGTCGGATCGGGCCACGCCCCAGGCCGGCCGTGCGGCGCTGGCAACGGTGGGCAGCGTGTCGGACCTGGCGCGATGGACCGGGGGTGCCTTGCGGTATGCGAGCAACCCCCTGGGCGCGCGGCAGGTGGCACGAGAGATGGTCGACGAACTCCGGCACCAGTATGTGCTGGGGTTTGACGCCCTCGACGAACCGGGGTGGCATCCGATCGAGGTGCACACCACCACGGCGACGCACACGGTGCGGGCGCGTGGCGGATATCTGCAGGTGCCGCGGCCCTGACCGCGCGCCTGGCACACACGATGGGTCAGGGACACTGGAGGGACATATGCGTAAGCAACTGATGGCAGTGACAGTGGCGCTTGGTGCGCTCGTGGTGGCGCCAGCGTGCGCGACCAAGGGGTTTGTGCGCGAGTCGGTGGGCGACGTGAACGAGAAAGTGGGCACGCTGGGCAAGTCGCTCGAAGAGACCCAGGAGCGCGTGAAGCAGAACGAGCAGAAGATTTCCGATGTCGACGGCAAGGCGGCCGCCGCCGGCACGGCCGCGGGCAATGCGCAGAAGGCGGCAGACGCTGCGGCCGGCCAGGCGAAGGCGGCGCAGGCCACCGGCACTCAGGCCGATGCCCGTGCGGCGGCGCTCGAAGCCGAGACGCGCAAGCTGATTCTCGAGACGGTCATCAGCGAGGACAGCGGCAAGTTCCAGTTCGGCACCGCCGCTCTGCCCGAGGGAGCCACGCAGGCGATTGACCAACTGGTGGCGCGCGTGAAGGGCGACCGCAAGAATGTGTGGATCGAGATTGAAGGCCACACTGATAACGTGGGCGACGCGCAGTACAACGAGGCCCTGGGACTGCAGCGCGCCGAGGCGGTGAAGCGGTATCTGTATGAACAGCACCAGATTCCGCTGCACAAGATGAATACCATCAGCTACGGCGAACGTAAGCCGGCCGCTGAGAACCGCACCCGCGATGGCCGCGCGCAGAACCGTCGCGTCGTCATCAAAGTGCTGTCCTAAGTATGATGTGCCTGCGGGAGGGCCACGGGCAGTCAGCCCGTGGCCGTTCCCGCGAAGGGCGGACGTCATGATTCACGAAGTCTCCGGCGACATTCTTCTCACCCGCGCGCAGGCGATCGCGCACGGGATTTCTCCCAACGATCCGTTCGACCGCGGCCTGGCGCTGGCGTTGCGCGAAAAATGGCCGGTGATGTTCACCGACTACCGGCACTATGCGCATCAGGCGCATCCGAAGCCGGGCGAACTCTGGGAGTGGGGCGGGTTCGGTGCCCGCATCATCAACCTGCTGACCCAGGAGGGCAGCTTTGAACACGGTGCTCATCCCGGGCGCGCCACGCTGGGGCACGTGAATCACTGCCTCAGGCGCCTGCGGCACTCCATTGAAAAGCACGGACTGACGAGCATCGCGCTGCCACGGCTGGCGACGGGCGTCGGGGGCCTCGACTGGAAGGATGTGCAGCCGCTGGTCGAGCAGCATCTGGGCGACCTGCCGATTCCGGTGATGGTCTACACGGAGTATCACGCCGGTGTGGCGGCCAGCGAGCCGCTCTGATTCCCTCAGAAGACGGGTTGGACGACACGCTCCTCGGGTGGGGGGCGTGTCGGTCAGCGGCGGGACGCCGGCGGCGTCCAGCGCCAGAACTTCAGGATGGTATAGACGGCCTTGAACGCGTCTTTCAGGCCGATCTTCTTTCCTTCTTCGTAGGTGCGGCCGTGATACGAGATGGGCACCTCGTAGACGCGCGCGCGCATCCGCGCCACCTTCTGCGTGATTTCGGGTTCGATGCCGAAATCCTTCATCTGGATATCGAGCTTCAGGGCGACGTCACGGACGAAGACCTTGTAACAGGTTTCCATGTCGGTGAGGTTGAGGTCGCTGAACATGTTCGACAGCATGGTCAGCATCTTGTTGCCGACCGAGTGCCAGAAGTAGAGCACGCGGTGTCCGCGGGGCGAGCCCAGGAAGCGTGACCCGTACACCACCTCGGCCTGTCCATTGAGAATCGGGGCAATGAGCGCCGGGTATTCGGCCGGGTCGTACTCGAGGTCGGCGTCCTGAATGATGAGGATGTCGCCTGTCGATTCCTGCATGCCGCGCCACACGGCCGCACCCTTGCCCTGGTTGAAGGGCTGCATGAACACCCGCACACCCCGCTGCCCGTCCAGGGTCTTCAGGATGTCGCGTGTACCATCCTTGGACCCGTCATCGACGATCACCAGCTCCTTTTCGACGGGACCAAGGTCGACAGCGAGCACGCGATCGACGATGAGGCGAATGGTGGCCTGCTCGTTGTAGGCAGGCATGATGACGGACAGTTTCATGGGCATGAAAAGTCTAC